>CAIPID010000158.1 GCA_903865015.1 uncultured beta proteobacterium
CGTTGGAGAAATGTCAATGTACCTGGCGAACAAGAGTATAAAAACAAAGGTGTTGCCTATTGCCCGCATTGCGACGGCCCTTTGTTTAAAGGCAAGCGTACTGCAGTGATTGGCGGTGGTAATTCGGGTATTGAGGCTGCGATTGATCTGGCCGGTATTGTTGAACACGTGACGGTCATCGAGTTTGCAGACCAACTCAAAGCCGATGCTGTTTTAGTGAACAAACTCCACAGCATGCCAAATGTAACTGTTCATACGAATGCGCAGACAACCGAAATCACCGGTGATGGCAGTGTTGTGAATGGCATCAGCTTTAAGGATCGCGCGACGGGTGAAATTCATCACGTTGAACTCGCCGGCGTGTTCGTGCAAATCGGTCTGGTCCCTAACACCGAGTTTCTCAAAGAAACGATCGAGTTAACCAAGTTTGGTGAGATCGTGGTCGATGCCAAAGGTCATACAAATGTACCGGGTGTATTCGCTGCGGGTGATTGCACGACCGTGCCTTTCAAGCAGATCGTGATTGCCGCGGGTGAGGGTGCAAAGGCTGCGCTCAGCGCCTTCGATCACTTGATTCGTACGCCATTAGTTCAAGCAGTCTGAGTTTCACAGACTACTTCTGTTTTAAATACGACTTCAAAAACCTCAGTTCGTTCGACTCCTTTTGGAGTCAATGCACTGATGTTTTTATTTCTGCCATCTCTTGTTCACTACGTACCGTCAATACCCCCATCTGACTTGTCCGGTAAACTGGCACAACGATTTCGGGGCCTTGAGGTGTGTCTAGATGTGCGATGTGCCTGATCTCTGTTCCTCTGACAGGTAATTCGAAAATAGTCCAAGATTTATTAGCTGGATTGTATTTAGCCAAGCGGTCGTTCGTCCATAAATTCGCCCATACATTGTGCTGGTTATCGATTGTCGCGTGATAACCCTGCATGGTTTTTTCTGGGAACGGAATGATTTCTACTTGCTTAGTTTTTGTATCGATGCGGGCAAGCGATGAGCCCCAGGAGTTACCCACCCATAGTACATCGCCATTCTTATCCGTTCCCATTCGACGCGGACCTGCCGACCAAGGCATAGGCGCGTTAAATCCCAGGTCACTCATTGATTCGTAAAATTTACGATCTGTCTCAGGGATGGGTGGTATTTGTACATCCGCAATCTTGATCGGGGTGACTTTGCCGCTTGCTGCTTCTGCATGATAGACCGTATCCATAGCCATTTGAGCCCACCAGCCATTTCCCTCACGATCGGCGGCAACGCCATATGTTTGTCCTGAGCCTTTAGGATTTGGATCGGGGATTGTTGATTTGTATTCTGTAAATTTCTCTGTCGTGGGATCAAAGCGTACGACGCCTTGTGGTGTTGAGGCCCACACCATTCCTGTGTTATCGACATCGACTGTCACTGCACCGCCAACAGGTGCCATGCTCTCGGGCGTCTGATAAATGGTAATTTTGTCTGTTTTAGTATCGAGTTTTCCAAGTCCGCGGCGCCCTGGGTTGATATCAAACCACAGGTTGCCAGCTGCATCGCGAGCTAAGCCGTGTGAACCTGCAGCCATGCCATTTTTTGCTTCTGTTTTAATAAAACTCACTGCACCTGACTTCCTATCAACCTTGCCGATCGATACCTCTCGATTAGCTGTAATGGAGGTGAAATAGATCGTGCCATCAACACCTAATGCGCCATCATGCGGTAACTCACCGATTTTAGAGGTCGTGCCTAAGGCCCAGTTGGTGCCGTCGTTTGGGTTGTACTTTGTACCAATCCCGGAGTCTGTATTGATTGGCAGGTCATAAAGCGTCCACACTGCCCGCGCAGACTCACCCGTCGGTCTGGGGCGATCTGTAACTTTCATGGAAGTTGCGCCCGGACCTCGCGCGTCAGCGAGGTACTGGGCAAATTCTTTTTGATGATGCTCAATCATCTGGTTCGCTTTATCTTGCGAACCAGGATAGACGCCAGTCACAGGGACGGTTTTCATCAAATTGATAATCTTGTTCCATCCTGACTCATCAAACTTGAATTGCAACAGGTAGGAGGGCGAGTGACAACCGGCGCAGTTATTCATGAAAAGACTTTTCATGCGTGCATCATGCACTGACGCTCCAGGTAACGCCGCTACCATCATCTCACTTGGCAGTTGACGATATCGCGTTTCAGCGTCTGAAATTGCTGCAAGCTTTAAATCTTGAGAATTATTTTTTGAGGTATTAAGACTGACATCTGTTCGATTAAACCCTAGAGCCTGAGCCCAGACTTTATAGGAACCCTCTTGCATGGCAGGAAAATAAAACTTACCCGATTGATCTGTATAGACACTGACTGTTTTGGTCGAGCCATCAAGTTTGGCTGACACTGTTACGCCTTCCAGTGTTTTGCCGTCTTCTGCAGTGATGGTTCCATGCAGGACTTTATCTGCAGCAAAGCTTTGTGCGCCTAATACTAGGCCTACGAATAATGCGATGCGCGCTGCGTAATGATGAGTCATATTATTTCCCCTTTGGCAGTGAGGTCTCAACAGTTTGAGCGGGCACAGGTATGGTTCTGATATAGCTAATGATTGCCTCGACCTCAGCAGGTTTTAAATAGTGCTGAAAGCCGGGCATGTGTTCAGCTCCATTATTAATAAAGACGCGCATCACCTCATCGTTGCCTGCGGCTGAACTCTTATTGAGCATCGGTCCATAGGTTTTGGCACCCATACTGGCTTGCAAGTGACATACCCCGCAGGCTTGTGCAAATAATCGCTGGCCTGTTTGCTGGGTGCTATTAAGTGTGATGGATTCGGCTTGCACTAATCCTGCTTGGCTCAGGACTAAACCGGCCAAGGTGAGCGTGACAAAGGTGGTTTTCATTTTGTCTCTTGTGAAAATGATTTTTATAAAAATCATTTTCACTGTGAAATTTCTCTGCGTCGAGAACTTTCGTGTGCGGGTTTACGCTAGGTTTCCAAGTTGAAATACCGAAACACAGTGTGATTTATTATTAATTTGCTATGTTGGATCCAATTGTATACGATTGTATATGTATAAATAGGAGCCCTAAATGAGTCATGAGTCCAGAGATAATCCCTATACGCGTGGGATCGCTAAATTTGTAAGTGGATTGGAGTATGACCACATTCCTGCTGAAGTCATCAATAGAATAAAACTACTGATTCTTGACTCGATCGGTTGCAGTCTTTATGGACAAAAACTTGAATGGATCAAAATCCTTCAAGAAACACTGGCTGCAGTGGATACCTCACAAACTGCTCAAGTCTGGGGCGCTAAAAACCGTTTGTCTTTACCGCACGCAGTGCTTGTGAATGGTACGCAAATTCAGGGCTTTGAATTAGATGACGTACATCGTCAGGGCGTGATGCATGTCGGAGCCGTGGTACTCCCTGGTCTAATCGGTATTGCGGAGTCCCTGCAATCCATGAATGGACGAGAGTTTCTCGCCTCAGCGGTGGCAGGCTATGAGGTGGGTCCCCGTGTTGGGATTTGCATGGGACAAGAACACATCGCACAGGGGTGGCATTCAGGCGCAACACTTGGCGTTTTTTCGTCTGCTGCTGGTACGGCCAGAGGATTGAAATTAAATCCTGAACAAACTGTTCATGCGCTAGGGATCGCGGGTACGCAGTCTGCTGGATTGATGGCTGCACAATACGGCGCAATGGTCAAGCGCATGCACGCTGGACGCTCTGCACAGAGTGGTTTGTACGGCGCCTTGCTCGCTCAGCGAGGATTCACTGGAATTGAAAACGTTTTAGAAAGCGAATATGGTGGCTTTTGTACGACCTTTTCGCGTTCACAAGACCGTTTTGATTTGTCTCAATTGACTGCAGGCCTAGGCCAGCAATGGCAGACAATGAATATAGCTTTGAAATTTTATTCATGTGTGGGTAGCAATCACACCACGCTTGACGGCATTCGCATCTTACAAGCGCAGCGTAATTTTGTTCATGCCGATATTAAAGAGATTTTGGTCAGTGGTTCTCAAGTCACGATGGACCATGTCGGATGGAAATATATTCCACAAGGTCTGACTTCAGCACAACTTAATTTGCCTTATTGTGTGGCGACTTATTTGCTTGAGGGCGAGTGCTTTGTTGATCAGTTTACCGAGGCAATGGTTGCTGATCCACAACGGATGGCACTCGCAGAAAAAGTACGTGTCCAGCACGATGATGCCATTACCAAGCAAGGCTCAAAGTTTCGTCATAAAGTCCATGTCCAGATTGAACTCCACGACGGCACGATACTCAAGACGACGGTTGAGTCAGGTCGAGGCAGCGAGCACAATTTCGCAAGCGAAGCAGATATCGTTAGTAAATTTATGTTGCTAGCAACGAAGGCTTTGCCCAAGAACCAGGCACAGCAGTTATGCGAGACGATTCTTAACCTAGACAAGCTCGCGGATGCGAGTCAGTTAACCAAACTGTTAACAATTTGATCGCAGTGAGTATTGACAGGACTCTATCTGATATGACTGCCTCTGCAATGACTGCCTCGGAAGTCTTGGCGAATTTTTGTGTCAATCTTAAACTTGAGTCGATTCCCGAGTCGGTAAAAAGTATTGCGAAAGCGCTGATTATTGATACGGTTGGCGTGGCGACATACGGTAGTCGTTTCCCTTGGAGCCAGGCAATTATCCGTTATGCGCAAGTAGGTGGAACAGGTGGAAAGAGTCGTGTCTTTGGTTTGAATCATGTTAGGTTGCATGCAGCCTCTGCAGCGCTTTGCAACGGTGCCTTGGCACATGCATTTGAGCAAGATAGCCTGCGTAAACCAGGTGCAGGGGTCCACCCCGGTGCAACCCTCGTAGCACCGGCGTTTGCTGTTGCAGAGGAGTGCGGCTCGTCTGGCGCAGAGATATTAATGGCCGTGATTGCAGGGTGTGAGGTGATGTTCAGGATCGGTGCAGCATCCTTGCATACCAGTGAAAAGAAAGGATTCCATGCTCCTGGACTGACGGGACCTTATGGCAGTGCGATCGTGACGGGCATGCTGCGCGGCTTTAATGCGCAGCAGCTGATGGCCGCGCTCGGTATTGCTGGATCAATGTCTTCTGGCCTTCTTGCCTTTACCAAAGCTAAGGGTGGAGCAGACGTTAAACGTTTGCACTTGGGACGTGCGGCCGAGTCGGGTGTCATGGCGGCCATGCTCGTGGCGCAGGGCTTGTCTGGTCCAGAAACTATTCTCGAAGGCAAGTTTGGATTTCTTGATAGTTTTTGCTCAGATACGGATCCTAGTCTACTCATCACGGGTTTGGGCAGTGTCTGGGAAACAGAGAAAGTCTGTTTAAAAGCGTTTCCTTGTCACGTGACAGCGCATACGCCCATTGAGTCGTTAAGAGATCTGATGAACTTGCATCAATTCAGAGCAGCTGATGTGAGCGGAATTGAAATCGAGGTCTCAGACAAAGTACTCAGCCACCACGTGATTAGAAAACCACTGGATATCAAACAGGCGCAGTACAGCACGCCATTTTGTGTGGCTTGGGCGTTGCACCGAGACCCATACCAGCCTGAGAATATGGATGAGTCTGCATTGCTTGATCCGCAGATACAAAAGCTATGCCAAGACATTGCATTGGTACCTTTTTCGCAAACTGAAAAAAAGAATTCAGCTTGGTCGACTTTAATACGCGTTACGCTGAACTCTGGTGTCACCCACGAAAAATGGTCGGATGAGTTTTCAGGTTCGCCTAATAAACCCTTATCCAACGAAGCCTTAAAGAATCGCTTTTATCAGTTGACGGGTAAAAAATCTGAAGCCATCAAAGCGCAATGGTGGCGTGCCCTGTGTGACCTAGAGCATTTATCTGGCATAAACGATTTGCCAGTACTGAACTTTGAAGAGTAGGGGAATACTGTGAATACCGGTCGAAGAATCATATCCCGCATACTTGGACTGACAGCGCTCACAAGTCTGGTTCCTAAAGCTTTTACACAAAACGATCCTGCTGCGAACTATCCTAATAAGCCGATCCGTTTGCTATGTCCGTTTGCACCTGCAGGTGGAGTGGATATTACGGCGAGAACGATTGCTCAGAAACTCACAGAGCTCTGGGGGCAGACAGTCATCGTAGAGAATAAGGCTGGTGCAAACGGCACGATTGCTGTTGATATCGCTGCGCGTGCTCCGGCTGATGGCTATACCCTGTCAATGATTTCTTCAAGTCATTCGGTGAACGTGACCTTACTTAACACGCAACTTTATGATCTGGTCAATGACTTGGCTCCGATCACACAAGCGACTGCTCAGCCCTACGTTCTGGTGATTAACCCTGCCTTACCCGTTAAAAATATGGAAGAGCTTCTGTCATTGGCTAAAAATAGTTCAAAACCATTAACGTACGGATCGTCAGGAATTGGTGGTTTTAGTCACCTAGCTGGAGGTCTGCTTGGGTTGCTCTCTGGGACGGACTTAATGAATGTGCCCTATAAGGGGGGTTCATTGGCGATGAATGATGTAATAAGTGGACAAATTGATATGTTGTTCTCAACAATTTTGCAAGCGCATGGACATATCACATCAGGACGCTTGCGCGCTTTGGCGGTTACGACAACAGAAAGATCTCCTTCCTTACCTAACGTGCCGACCATGCAAGAGGCAGGCATCAAGGATTATGAAATTACAGGCTGGTACGGCGTTGTTGCTCCGGCGGGAACACCCATCTCAATTATTAATAAGTTAAACAAAGAAATAGTCGGTATTTTAAAGACGCCCACGATGGCAGAAAGACTGAGTGTTGATGGCTCTTTGGCTGTTGGAAGTTCTCCGCAAGCGTTCGGTCAATTTATACGTGCTGAAATTGCGAAGTGGCGCAAGGTGATCCAAGAGTTAAAGATTCGTGGATAAGAAAAAAGGTAAAAAATGAATATCAATCAAAGTGTGGCTGCATTTTTTGCTGAAAAAGTATCAGAGTTGAAATTTGAAGATTTTTTAAGCGAAGAAGTGCACTGGGCAAAAGTTGGCATCTTGGACACTGTCGGTGTGACTTTGGCGGGTTCCTCTGAGCCGTGCGCACAGATCTTGTCTTCTGTACTTGAGGGATCTCAGGGGGCATCCATCGTCTTTGGTCAGCCAATTACATGCTCAGCACTTGATGCAGCATTTATTAACGGAACGGCGTCACACGCGCTGGATTTTGATGACTGCAACAATACGATGGGTGGTCATCCTTCGGTTCCTATTTTGCCTGCGCTGTTTGCCTTAGCCGATGAGTTAGAGGTATCAGGTAAAGAGTTTATGACGGCATATATTGCTGGCTTTGAGGTTGAAACCAAATTAGCGATGATGGTGAATTTCCACCATTACACAAAAGGTTGGCACCCGACAGCTACGCTCGGTGTGTTCGGCGCAGCCGCGGCTTGTGCGCGTTTGTTGAAGTTGAATTCGCAGCAAACTCAGGTGGCACTAGCCTTGGCTGCATCAGGCGCCTCCGGCATAAAAGCGAATTTCGGCAGTATGACAAAACCCATGCATGTTGGACGCTGTGCAAGAGAGGGCTTGTTGGCAGCAAAGCTTGCACTCGCAGGCTTCACCGCGAACATAACAGATGTTTTTGAGCATCCTCAGGGATTTTTTGAGGTGTATAACGGCCGTGGTAATTACGATATATCTCGAGGTTTAAACGCTTGGGCTGATCCCTTTGATATTGTCAAGCCTGGTATTGCGATCAAACAGTACCCTTGCTGTGGCAGTACGCATCCCGCGATTGATTGTGCAATTGAATTATTCCAAACGTATTCGCTTCGGGCAGATGAAATCGAATCGGTAGACCTCTGGATCCATGAACGTCGACTACAGCATACGAACCGCCCCGAACCACGCGGTGAGCTTGATGCAAAATTTAGCGTTCAGTATGTTGTTGCACGCGCATTGCTTGAGGGCTGTGTTGCGCTAGCACATTTTGAGGGTGATGCCTATAGCGATGAGGCGGTAAGAACTTTCATGAAAAAAATTAAAGCGCAACCCTATGATGCGTCACAGTTTTCGAGTGACAACCATTTTGGCGGTCAAGTAAAAATCAAATTGCGTAATGGTGAGGTTCTTGAAACTAAAGTGCAGCAACCCCTAGGCAGGACTTCTGAGAATCCCTTGCCCAAAGAGCGGCTGAAGAAAAAATTTGAACTGTGTGGCAAGAACGTTATTTCAGAAAAATCCTTAGATAACTTGTATGCGCTGATTGATTCGTTAGAGTCGATCAGCGATATGCGCCAATTAACTTCATTACTTAAATCACATTCGTAAAATTTTGAGGAGTAATCAATTGAATAACAACCAATATGATGTCATCGTCGTCGGCAAAGGAAATGCTGCATTATGCTCAGCGCTCGCTGCGCGGGATACTGGCGCACGTGTGCTTGTAATTGAGGCTGCCAGTAAAGAAGAACATGGTGGTAACAGCCGATTTGCTGGTGGAGTGATGCGATTTGCTTACGACACCGTAGAGGATCTTAAAAAAGTAACCGACATTACTGATCAGGAGGTTGCTGAAACAGATTTTGGTACGAATACGACAGACGAATTTTTTGATGATTTGTTTCGTTTAACGCAATACCGCACAGATCCTGAGCTCTCTGAGATTCTGGTACGCCGCAGTCTCGATACGATGATTTGGTTACGCAGCAAAGGCGTAAGGTTTGTACCAAACTTTGGTCGACAGTCTGCGATGGTGAATGGTCGCCGTCAGTTTTTTGGTCGCTTGCCCATTGAGGTCTCGGGTGGTGGTGCGGGGCTGGTTGATTTTTTAGATAAGTCGATCGCAAACGCCGGGATAGATATCGTGTACGACACACGCGTGACATCACTGATATTTGACGGTGTATCCGTAACGGGTGTTAATGCTCAGTTTGACGATACCTATATTCAATACCATGCCAAATCCGTAGTACTTGCTTGTGGCGGTTTTGAGGCGAATGCTGAAATGCGTACAAAGTATTTAGGTCATGGCTGGGAATTAGCCAAAGTCCGAGGCAGTCGTTTTAATCAAGGCGATGGTTTGAAAATGGCTCTCGATATTGGTGCAGCTCCTTATGGAAACTGGTCTGGGTGTCATGCGACGGGCTGGGACAGAAATGCTCCTGAATACGGCGATGTGAATGTTGGCGATAAGTTTCAAAAGCACAGCTATATTTTTGGCTTATTGATTAATGCTGAAGGCCGTCGCTTTGTTGACGAAGGTGCAGACTTTCATTCGTTTACCTATGCCAAATACGGTGGAGAGGTATTAAAGCAGACAGGACAATTTGCCTGGCAGGTATTTGACTCTAAAGTCAAAGATAAGCTGCGCAATGAATATCGAATCAAGTTCGTGACTAAAGTTACAGCCGATACGCTTGAGGAACTCGCAGGCAAGCTCGAGGGGGTTAACGCAGCAGAGTTCCTTAAAACAGCACGAGCCTTTAATGCCAGTGTGAAATCGGACATACCGTTTAATCATACCGTGCTAGATGGTCGTGGTACCGAGGGTATTTCTCCACCAAAAACAAATTGGGCGCAAGCGCTAGATACGGCTCCTTATGAAGCCTACCAAACAACCTGCGGCATCACGTTTACATTTGGTGGTTTGCGTACTGTCGCCGATACGGGTCAGGTACTCAATGTACATTTAAAGCCTGTCAAAGGTTTGTACTGTGCGGGTGAAATGGTTGGTGGAATTTTTTACTTTAATTATCCTAGTGGTACGGGTCTGGTTTCTGGCTCCATTTTCGGTCGCATTGCAGGCAATTCGGCTGGAAATGCAGCGCTAGGAAAATAATGGCAACTGTAAAAACTGATCGTAAGCCTTCTCTCAAAAAGAGAGCTTCAAACGAAGACCCAATGTCTTTGGGTGAAAAAGCCTACCAAGCTATTCGTCGTGCGATCCGTCAGCGTCGTTTTCGTAGTGGTGATCGATTGCGTGAAACCGAGCTTGCTGAGATGTTAGGGCTTTCGCGAACGCCTGTTCGCGAAGCTTTAGCACGCTTGCAAGTGGAAGGTCTTGCAGCAGAAAATGGCCAGCGGGGTTTTAGTATTATCGAGTTTGATCACGCGATTGTTACTGAGCTCTTTGTGATGCGAGAGTCGCTTGAGGGCCTAGCAGCAAAACTAGCCGCTCGCCACGCTCAGGATGCCGAAATTGCATGGTTAAAAAGTTTGCACAGTGAGTACTCTGAGTTGATTCACTCAGGAGATACTCAGCAATTAAACGAAAAAAATCGGCAATTCCATGAAGCGCTCTCTCTATGTGCGCATAATCGATTTTTGTTGAGAATGCTCGAGCCGATCCATGATGCTTTGGGTTTGTTAGGCGAGTCAAATCTTTTGGACGAGCAGCGTGCACATCAAAATTTGATGGATCACGCAGAAATCGTTCAGGCTTTAGAGCGTCGTGATGCGGATTTAGCTGAAAAATATACCCAAAAACATATCCGCTCAGCGTATGCTTCGCGGATTAAAAGGATGTTTGCGCAGTCTTCTACGGTTTAAGTTCTTTACTTCGGTACAGCGCATTCGCTCGATTCAAATTTGATCGAATTCGTTGTAAATAAGACTATTTTGAACGACGTTTGACAATAATAGGCACAATTTCAGGTAAATAGCTCTGCGGATCCCCCTCTTTGCACGCATCGTCCAGGGTATGCCTGACTGCCTCGGCAATTGTTCTGTCAGCGTGCATGTCTTGCGCCATCTGGTTGTAATAGCTCAGATCTTTAAGCGAATTGGCTAAGCTAAAGCGCATCGCTGAGGCATCACCAGCCGATAAGTATGGTTTGAGTCTTTCGAGTGGGGCACCCCAACCGCCACCCATCGCCAGAACATCTATAAATGTCTGTGCACTGATACCAGAGGATTGCGCGCAGGCAGCCGCCTCAGCCATCAGTGCAACCGATCCTAATGAAACAAAATTGTGCAAGAGTTTCATCCGGTGCCCCGCACCAATAGGTCCTGCATGCACAATGTTTTCAGCAAAACAGGCGAGTATTGGCTTGCATTGCTCGAATAATGTTGCATCACCACCGACCAGCAAATTGAGTCGGCCCTCAGCGGCCTCTTTCGGCGTTCTGGTCATCGGTGCATCAAGAAAGTCGCAGCCGGCTTCAATCACAAGTTTGGAGACACGATCGGTCGAAGTAGGGACGGCCGTTGAGCAATCGATCACGATACTTCCGGGGGCAATGCCTTTCAGTACGCCTTGTTCACCCAACAGGACGTCTTCTACCTGAGGCGTGCCGGTTACGCACAAAATGATGATGTCGGAATGACTGGCAAGCTCTTTGGCAGTCTTGGAGACTTTTGCGCCACTGGCGATTAAGCCGACCAGGGGTTGATTGCCAGGATGATCCAAAACGGTCAGTGAATGGCCGTGTTTGAGTAAGTTGGTTGCGATGCCATGACCCATCATGCCAATGCCGATCATTCCGATATTTTTCATGATCAGCCAGCTTTTTTAACTAAAGGACAAACGCTTTCGCTGAGCGGGCGGAAAGCCTGATCACCCGGGATAACTGAAATGATCTTCATCAGATCCCAAGGACC
>CAIPID010000159.1 GCA_903865015.1 uncultured beta proteobacterium
AACCACGACGGACTGGCCAAGATCTGCTGACATCTTGGGTGCAAGCACACGTGCAATCGTATCGATTGCACCACCAGGAGGAAAACCAATGATGATGTGGAGCGCTCGAGTGGGGAAACTCTGCGCCCATGCAACAGGCAGCGCGGTCAGGTTCAGGACTGCCGCTGCGGCCATAGCGCCCACTAGCTTAAAAGGGATCATATTTTGAATGCGTTTCATTTTTTGTCTCCTCGCGCCCATAAGGGCGTCGTGTTCACTGCGCATGGTTCTTATCTTAAGTTGATACAGATCAAGAACGCAGATCCCTCATGTTTTAATCACTTATTCTTAGATAGTAGAATATTTTTACATTTCGGAGACAAGTGATGAACACGCATCTGGAAATCTACGCTGGGACTGCCGGTCACTCGGCCTGGTTCAGTAACGATCTGGGACAAACCTGGATACATCCCAACAGCCATTCAGGTATGTACCTCGAAGCCCGCGTCTGGTGTTTTAGTGCGCATCCCAGCGATCCTAACTTGCTCTATGCCGGCACCGACATGGGCCTATTCAGATGGGATGAGCGCACAACGCGCTGGACACACCTGCCCTCCCCCATGGCGGATATCTGGGCACTGGTGCAGGACCCCGATCATCCCGAAATCATTTACGCCGGCACACGGCCTGCCGATTTTTTTCGCTCCACCGATGCGGGTCTGAGCTGGAAAAAGTTACCCGCGCCCGGCATACAAAAATTCTCAGAGATCAACATGGGTCCCACCCGTGTGACGCAGATGCTATTTGATCCCCGCGACCACAACACTATCTGGGCAGTCGTAGAGATCGGTGGCGTCTATCGCAGCACCGATCGGGGCAACAGCTGGCAGCTGAAGACTGAAGGTCTCGTCTCAGGCGACATGCATGGCATTGTGATCGTGCACGATCAGTCGGACAAAAAAATTCTCTATGCCACGACGAATCGCGGCCTGCACCGCAGCACAGACAATGGCGAGTCATGGGTCTTTCAGGCGCTCGATGCACCCTGGCAATACACACGTGGCATCGTGGCACGCACCGATAATGACGCCGTGATTTTTCTCACTAACGGCAATGGTCCACCAGGCAGCACCGGCAAACTCTGGCGCAGCGAGGACTACGGTTACACATGGAAAGAACTCACGCTACCTGGCACCCTGAACAGCACCCCTTGGGCGGTCGCCACTCATCCCCACAATCCCAAACTACTGTTTACCTACACCAACCTCGGACAGTTATTTCGCAGCGAAGATGGCGGCGATCACTGGACACGACTGCCGCACGAATTTGGTGAGCTGCGCACGCTTTGCTGGAGGCCGACTGACTACCGAGCTGACAGGCCTGCGCACTCGATTACGGTACGGCCACCGGTGGTTTAAAGCGTCGCGATTGAACACTTAAATCTCACGTCCGACCGCATCGCCCTCTGCGGTCGCCGCGATGATGTTGCGGGCGACACGACAGTCACCGATTTTCCTGACATCGATCCCCGCGTCTTTTAATGGCGCATACATCGCATCATCCGGCGTACGAGGCGAGGCATAAGCAAAGAACGCCACATGCTCAATCCCACGCAGAGGTCCACCATAGACACTGGTGTACTCAAGCGTTGCCTGTTGTTCAAAGGCATCCGTCCAGCGCGGCTCGCTTGCGACAATCGACTCAATTCCTTTTTGATGCAGGCGGCGATAAATGCCCTGACGCGTCACGAGCGCGACATCCTCTGCCAGGCTGATACGTGGCGTGATGATGACCACTCGCTCAAACAACGTCCTGAGACGCTCGGCCGAGGCATAAGTCCCTTCGGTATGATCCAGATCCAGAATCACCGCGCAACCTCGTTGCGGCTGCGCGACCTGCTCGAGCTCAGCCATGGCGGACCGCAAATCCGGCACGAGGTCCTCATCTTTTAAGCTTGCAGGCAGACAACCCGGCCACGTCATTGTCGAGCCTGTTGCGAGCACCACCACATCCGGACGCATGGCCAAAATATTTGTGACAGTCCCCTCCCTATTCAGCTGATAGTTGACGCCCGCGCGTACGCCCTCGACATATTGAAAATCATAAATGCTGCTCAGATCCTCACCGCCAGGCAGCTTTGCGAGTTGTCGCGTTTTACCGCCGACTTCCGTGCTGCGACCGATTAACGTGACATCATGACCGCGCGCAGCCGCAATCCAGGCAGCCTCCAGTCCGGCAATACCGCTACCTACCACCACAACTTTTTTATGGAGCAAAGCAGGCGAGAACACCTCATCGAGTTCATCAGGCATCGCTACGCGTGGATTGTTATCGCAGGCGATCGGTTGATACGCCACGATTGTTTTCCAGCAAGTATTACCGGACACGCAATAGCGTATGCGCGAGGCTTGGCCTAGCTGCGCCTTGCGTGGCCATGCCGGATCGGTAATTAATGCCCGACCAATCCCTACAAGCTCAGCTTCGCCGCGCGCAATGATTGCATCAGCTTGCGCAGGGTCTCCAATACGACCAAGCGCCATGACTGGGACTGCGCCTGTTGTGTCTTTGACCGCTGCAAGTGTCGCAGCATTGGTATCGCGCTCAGTATGCCCATCGGGGATATGCATTTCGAGCGTACGGCTATGCGCCCCTTGCGCAAAGCAAACATAATCAACCGATCCGGTCGCGGTCAGTCGGGCAGAAATCTGGCGCGACAGATTGATGTCGATACTCCCCTCAATGCCATCGACACCTGGGAGTTTCAGACCCAAAATAAAGCTGCTTCCACACTGCTCGCGCACCGCTGCAATTAACTCCAGCATCAATCGCATACGGCTCTCGAAATTTCCGCCATAAGCATCTGTGCGCGCATTGGAATAAGGCGACATGAACTGGTGAAACAGATGTCCATGCCCAGCAGATAACTCCACACCACTGAAACCACAACGTTTTAAGCGCTCGGCAGAATTCGCAAAATGACCGATCAGCGTTTCAATCTCTGTGACGGACAAGATATGCGGCACCGTCCAGCTAATATCATCGGGCAGTGCCGAGGCACCGATTGCCTCATAGTTACGACCTGGCGCATGTCGCCCCCTGCCTGCATCCTGTATCTGACCAATCAAACGGCAGTCTTCGGCCTCCACGGCAGCGGCCCAGCGCTTCAGGCCGTCCTCATCGTGATTGTTCCAGACACGCACGCGAGTCGGGATTTTTTGATGCGGCGCTGTTGCCAGCGGCTCGGTCACCAGCATGGCCGCACCACCCCGTGCGCGATTCAGATGGTATTGGATCAATCGGTCTGTGACGCGGCCATCGGCTGCCGTGACGGTTGTCATGGAGGGATGAACAATACGATTGCGCAAGCGCTTTCCAGCCAACTCTAGCGGCGTAAACAGACTCGAATACGGGGTCATGCATTACCTCTGATCATGTCTCTGATTTTTTAGCGTTCTATTTTGCACAAGCTTAATCCAGCACGGATGCCCTGTCAGCGAATTTATGGCCTGGCAGGCCAATGCGTGAACAACTTGTGGCAAGGTCCTCCTCAGGTCTATATTTGAGAAATCATAAAAAGGAGCACCCGATGGACGGATGGAGAGCACGACTTGGATTTTTATTGCCCCCAGGCAATCCAAATGTAGAGCCAGAACTGATTTCGATGCACAAACCTGGTGTATCTGTGCATTTTGGCCGCATGATTGCACATGGTACAACCGGCTCCCACGATGGTCAGGACGCACGTACACGCTGCCAGCTCGATCATATTGATGAGCCTACAGAAATGCTGGCCCACTTACGTCCTCAAGTGATTGCGCTGGCACACACGGCCTCAAGCTACATGCTGGGTCGCGCTGGCGAAGCAGAGCTCACCGCACGCCTGGAAAAACAGTACAACATCCGCTTTACCTCTGCTTTCGCGAGCGTCATAGCAGCCATGAACAAATTGGGCGTGAGCAAAGTCGCATTGGCCACGCCTTACGCCGAAGCGCAAACGCTGCAGGGTAAGGCAGCACTTGAGAGCTATGGCATGACAGTGGTGAATTACAAACGCTTAGAGAACGTACGTAATATTTACGAAGAAACGCCTGAGCGCGCCTATGGTCTGGCACGTGCTGCCAATACGCCCGAGGCCGAAGTCATTTTCTTGAGTGGCGTAGGGATGCCCACCATCGAAGTACTCGAAGCGCTTGAGCAAGACCTTAAAAAACCGGTTATTTCAAGCGTGGCGGCCATGATGTGGAATTGTTTACAGATTGCGGGCGTAGAGCCGACCTTAAAAGGCTATGGACGACTGCTTGATCCTAAGTAATTCCAATGTAAGCAGTTTGTTTCAACCGTGAAGTATCTTGACACGACGTCCTGTGGGCATTACGTTCAAAGAAAAACAATTTCAGGGGACAAGGATGTCGTGTCAATTCAATCGTTTATTTGCAAGGTTATTCAACAATTTTTCGCTTGGGCTTGTCTGCGCGGGGGGTCTTG
>CAIPID010000160.1 GCA_903865015.1 uncultured beta proteobacterium
CCGAGCAACTCATGCTCTCGAGTTTGAATCAGATAGCCTTAACACGCGATAATGAGACGGGAAATCATATCGTTCGGACACAGCATTACGTCAAAATTATTGCGCAGCGCTTGATGGAGATGGGCTGTTTTAAGGATGAGCTCGATACACAAGTGATTGACCTTCTCTTTAAGGCGGCACCTTTGCATGACGTAGGTAAAGTCGGTATTCCAGACTATATTCTTAAAAAACCAGGAAAATTAATCTCTGAGGAATGGGAAATTATGAAATCCCATACTCTGATTGGCGAATCTGCTTTATCGGCCGCGCAGTCAAGATCCAACGCATCTATAAGTGTTATGTCGGTCGCTATTGAAATCGCCGGTTGTCATCACGAAAAATGGGATGGCTCTGGTTATCCGCGAGGGTACGCAGGAAAAGAGATCCCATTATCCGCTCGGATCATGGCCCTAGCAGATGTATATGATGCACTCGTCTCTGAGCGTGTATACAAAAACAGCTGGACACATGATCAGGCTGTGGCTGCGATTATTGAAAAGCGCGGTACCCATTTTGATCCATTCGTCGTCGATGCTTTTATGTTTGAAACCAGTCAATTTCAACAAGTCGCTGCAACTTATGCAGATTGAAACTCTTGATCGCGTAGCACTTTGCGCATGACTTTGCCCGAAGGATTTTTGGGCAAGCTTGCTACAAACTCTATTTTTCTGGGGTATTTGTAGGCTGCCGTCAGTGCTTTGACGTGTTCTTGTAGTGTCTTGATGAGTGCTGGCGATGCCTGACTGGCATCACGCAATACGATAAATGCTTTGACGACTTCGCCGCGCTCCACATCGGGGCTAGCCACTACCGCGCTTTCGAGCACAGCGGGGTGTTCGATCAAGACATTTTCTACTTCTGTTGGTCCAATCCTGTAGCCTGCCGAGCTGATGATGTCGTCATTGCGACCTGCGTAAAACACATAGCCGTCATTGTCCAGGTAGGCGAGATCCCCTGTGATCCAGTAATCGATGCCATTGACCTGATGAATGTTCTCAGCCGTACGTTGGGGATTGTTCCAGTAGCCCAGCATGAATTGCGGATTAGGTAGTTCCATGGCGAGATGTCCTACCTCATCACATGTGAGTATTTCATCAGAATCACTCAGGATTTTGAAACGCGTCCCCGGTATGGGTTTGCCCATGGAGCCTGGTTTGACTGGCATACATGGGTAATTCAACACTGTCATCAGCGTTTCGGTCTGTCCGTAGCCATCCAGTAATTGTGCGCCGGTCATTTCTTTCCAGCGTTTGACGATCTCAGGATTGACGGACTCCCCAGCTGATACATTCAGTCTGAGTGCGGATAGATCCACCCGATCCACAGATAAATTGACCAGATGCCTGAATTCGGTGGCGGGGGCACAAAAAACCGTGACCTTGTAATGGGCCAGCAGTCTTAAGCGCTCGGCTGGATCGAACTTGCCATCATAGAAAAGTACACAACTTCCACGGCTCCAGGGACCAAACAGAATGCCTGTCCCAGCTTTTGCCCAACCAGTATCAGACGTGCACCATTTTATGTCTGACTCTTGTAAAGTTTGCCACCAGGCAGCAGAGAGTCTCCAGGAATAAATGCCTCGACTTGCATGGAGCACTCCTTTGGGATTACCTGATGAGCCGGAGGTGTAATAGAGCAGGGCAGGCTCGTCTGCTGCCATACGTGCACATGCAAATTGCTCAGATTGATTTTTACTTTCGTTAAAAGAGATCCAGCGCCCCGTTGCGGGACCAACGACAATGTGTGCCTGGATATCGTTGAGATCTGTAAACTTTTCAATATTTGTTGTCGTGGTGATGACTGCTTTCGCTCCAGAGTCCTTGATCCTGAAGGCAACATCTTTCGTCGTGAGCATCTCAACGCAAGGTATAGGGATTATTCCGGCCTTGAGGCAGGCCACCATAGATATTTGCCACTCTGGAATGCGAGGCAGCAAAATCAGAACACGGTCTCCTTTCGCTATCCCATGCGAGGTCAAAAGATTGGCGAGCTGATTACTTAAGCGGGCGATATCGGAAAAGTTAAAAAAACGTTCATGC
>CAIPID010000161.1 GCA_903865015.1 uncultured beta proteobacterium
CAGCGCCGCAGACAAACGCATCAATACCTCGAACGAGTCAGGACGCTGACGCGATTCTGATGAGATCTAGATTCCTTCATTGCCCACCAGTGACACAACAACTTGAACTGCGCTGAGATTTCAGCACATAATAATAATAATAATCTATAAAGAACCCGTTGCCAGAAAAACAACAGTATAAAATCTACTCATTACATCGACATCAAATCGTCATCACATCATCATTGACAACAACCATCAGTACACGATACAAAAGAGGTGCCAAAGGCACATTGGATTGTTTGAAAGAAAGTAAAAAAGGAAAAGGGGGTGGGAATCATTGCAACGCTGCAGCAGGCGGTGCTTGCAACGCCACTGGCACCGCAGGCAGCGGCACGGGATCGCGAAGGCGCTGACTGTATTCCACGTTGTTGCGAAGCAGCCGAGAGCGAAGCGAGAAGATTGCTGCATTGCCACGAGAGAGGCAATCAATGAGCTCGACTGATGCAGAGATTCGGCGAAGGTCATCCGCGTTGGGGGGCTGATGGCGCCTGATGAAGATCGCGTAGGCGCCGGCGTAGTGCCGCTTGGCAACAGCCGAGACCGCAGACAGCCAGGCCGAGGTCAATTTAAACGTGCGGGCCTCTTGCGGTTCAGTGATATCGCGGGAGGCACTGGAGCACCGGATCAGCGCCGAGAACACCGTATCGTCGTCAACGTCCGGAAAGCCGGCGGGCAGGACTGCATCAGGAACATCGACAAACCCAAGTGCGTTGATCGCAGCAATAAGTGGGCGAAGCTGGTTCCGAAGATCCAGCCGAGCCTGGGCCAAAGAGGGACAATCAACTAAAACATGAAGAAGGGTATCACAAGGGAAAACACCTGGTTGCTGGGCTGGACACAGGTAGCAAGGCCGACGCTGACGGTCGTCGATCCGAGGCAGAACACGCCGAAAGCCCGATGGCTGAGACGGGCGGCGGCGCAGATTGTCCTCTGTTGGCTGGGTATCCGCACGCGTTTTAAGCATTGGAATCGAGAGATGAGGCGGCAGGTTGAGATAGACTTCAGGAGCCAGGCGCCCTTTGACAGACGCATACGCATGCCGTTGATGGTAGAAAGCTGGATCGTTGAAGCGCTGCTTCTGCAATTGAAAAACAAGGTTAGCTCGCAAGTTTCCAAGATGTTGCAAGACATGATACGTAGCTTCTTGCATTACTGGCGACCACTGCGGATACAGCAATGAAGAGAGCAACGTCGAGCCCTCTGGCAGCGACCAGCGCGACTCAGGTTGATACAGATCAAAAAGTTCAAGTGGAGCACCACGGGCAGCGTCAAGTTGCAAGACTTCCTGTTCTGTCACTTCCACATCATCAGCAAAAATGGCGGATCGGTTGTCAACCGTTGTCGCAACAAAAAGCCGTTTGAAGCCGTCGTGTGTGACAAAACCAACGCCAACAAGCCCTGATCGCATGCGAATCGCATCAAAAGGCAAATACCCGCCACGCGGATGAGCTGACAGGAGGCCGAATCGATCAGCAGCCTCACCAACCTCAAGGATCCAAGGCCGGTGGTGCAATGGAGTTCTTGAGTTAATGGAGTCAGTAAGGCACGCACGTCCCAAAAGCACAGCTCGAAAATGCGTTGAGTCGCGAGCACTTGCACAGAGCTTGGCGAATTCTCGAAGTTGCAGCAGATCAATTCTCGTGCAGGTATCCCAGACACCAAATTCGCCCTGAATCGAAAGCGCGGGTGCGAACGGTTGACGAACGAGCGACTGCAAGACCTTGACCACTTGCTGCTCATTCTTCAGCATGACG
>CAIPID010000162.1 GCA_903865015.1 uncultured beta proteobacterium
CTGATATTATTTTTGGTGTCCCTCCCGAGGAGCGTTACGACGCTGCGCTCAAGCTGTTGGGGATTGATCCTGTAATGCTGACGGGTGATGTCGGGCATGCATGAAGAAACCTTGCTTGCTTTTGACTATGGTGAAAAAAAACTTGGCGTAGCGATCGGTAATTCATTACTCAGGCAGTCCAGGCCTCTGGACATCATTCTTGACCTCACCCGTGTTGCACGGTTTGCCCGAATTGCCGCGCTGCTTGAGACATGGAAACCCGAACGCATTGTCGTGGGGCTCGCGTTAGAGTCTGATGGCTCAGAGCACTACCCTGCCGGGCATTGCCGTCGATTTGCGCGTCAGCTTGAAGGGCGATTCGGGATTCCTGTCGTTTTGGTCGATGAGCGGGGATCAAGCGTACAGGCACAGAAATTCACCGGAAATAATCCTGATGATGCGCACGCAGCGGCTATTATTCTGCAACGATACTTTGATGCCTTACCCTGAAGAGCGCTATGGTCCAATCACCTAATACCTACACACCTGAACAGCTGCCCGACGCAGAAATACTGTATGCGAATTTACTTGTGGCCGTGCGTCAGGAAATACAGGCCCTACCCATTCAGCAAGTCCATCTTGTTGGTATCCACTCAGGTGGTGCCTGGCTGGCCCAGAGACTGCATAAGGATTTAAAGTTAGTGCAGCCTTATGGGACGTTGGATATCAGTTTCTATCGCGACGACTTTGACAAGATCGGTTTGCATGCACAAGTGATGCCTTCGGAGATTAATTTCCCAGTCGCCGATAAGCATCTGATTCTTGTTGATGATGTGCTTTATACCGGACGCACCATACGCGCCGCGATGAATGAGTTATTCGATTATGGCCGCCCAGCTTCGATCCGTCTGGCTGTGCTGGTTGATCGTGGTGGGCGGGAGCTGCCGATCAGTGCCGTCGCGACTGGCGGGCGTGTAGAGCCCGCACCTAAGGGCAGTCTTGTATTGACCCAGACCGAAGACGGGGGCTTGATTCTCACCAAAGAATCCGAGGAAAATTAATGCGTAATCCACAACTGAATCGGCACGGTGAATTGACTCACCTCATCACGACCGAAGGTCTGTCACGTAATATCCTGACGCATATTCTGGATACAGCAGAAACCTTTGTGCCCCTCGCGGATCGTGATGTTAAAAAGGTTCCGCTGCTACGCGGTAAAAGCGTTTTCAATTTGTTTTTTGAAAACTCGACTCGTACCCGTACAACGTTTGAAATCGCCGCTAAACGCCTGTCCGCTGATGTGTTCAACCTCAACATCAACGTATCCTCTGCCGCGAAGGGTGAAAGTCTGCTCGATACCATCGCCAACTTATCTGCCATGCAGGCCGATCTGTTTGTGGTTCGACACGAAGCCAGTGGCGCGCCCTACCTGATTGCGCAGCATGTCGCACCGCACGTCCATGTGGTCAATGCGGGTGATGGCCGCCATGCGCATCCAACCCAGGCGCTGCTGGATATGTACACGATCCGGCATTTCAAAAAAGATTTTTCAAACCTGACGGTTGCTGTGGTCGGCGATATCCTGCACTCGCGGGTGGCGCGCTCCAACATCCATGCACTCACTACACTCGGCGTGGCTGAGGTGCGTGCGATTGGCCCGCTGACCTTGCTGCCCAGTGGCCTTGAGCAAATGGGCGTGCGCGTATTCACGGATATGAACGAAGGCCTGAAGGACGTGGATGTCATCATCATGCTGCGATTGCAAAATGAACGCATGCGCGGTGCGTTGCTGCCATCTTCGCATGAGTATTTCAAACATTATGGTCTGACAGAAGAAAAGCTCGCACTCGCCAAGTCCGACTGTATCGTGATGCATCCGGGACCGATGAATCGGGGCGTCGAGATCGCCTCCTCGGTGGCGGATGGAAAGCAATCGGTGATCCTCAATCAGGTGACGTTTGGTATCGCAGTCAGAATGGCGGTGATGAGTATTGTTGCAGGGGCCTCAGCATGAATTTGGAAATTAAAAACGGCCGTTTGATTGATCCCGCTAATGGTGTGGATCAGATTGCGACAGTCTATATAGCGGATGGTAAGGTTGCTGCAATTGGTGCGGCGCCGACTGGTTTTAAAACGCAGCGCACAATCGATGCCACGGACAAATTAGTTATTCCAGGTCTGGTTGATCTGGCCGCTCGCTTGCGAGAGCCGGGGTTCGAACATCGCGGCACACTTGAGTCCGAATTGCGCGCAGCGCTCGCAGGGGGCATTACGAGTCTGGTTTTGCCGCCCGATACGGACCCAACGCTCGATGAGCCCGGTCTGGTAGAGATGCTTAAGCATCGCGCGCGTAAGATCGATCAGGTCAATCTTTATCCTCTGGGTGCGATGACTGTCGGACTTAAAGGCGAGGTCATCACCGAGATGGCTGAGTTGACTGAGGCTGGTTGCATTGCATTCTCGCAAGCTGATACCCCCGTACTTGATACCAATGTTGTGCTGCGTGCCATGCAATATGCGCGTACGTTTAATTATGCTTTGTGGTTGCGTGCACAGGATCCATGGATGTCGCGTGGCGGCGTCGCGGCCAGTGGCGCGTATGCCTCGCGCTTAGGCCTGTCTGGTGTGCCGGTACAGGCAGAGACGATTGCTATTCATACCCTGCTCGAGCTGCAGCGCGCGTCTGGTGCGCGCTTGCACTTATGCCGCCTGTCCTCGGCAGCAGGTATTGAGCTGGTTCGCGCGGCCAAGCGCGAAGGCCTGCCTGTGACGTGCGATGTGTCAGCTAACCACGTTCACCTGACCGATGTGGATATTGGTTACTACGACAGTAATTTCCGCCTCGATCCGCCGTTACGTGGACAACGCGACCGTGATGCCATTCGTGCTGGTTTGGCTGATGGCACGATCGATGCATTGTGTTCGGATCACACGCCCGTCGATGACGATGACAAAATGATGCCGTTTGCCGAAGCGCAGCCGGGTGCAACGGGACTAGAGCTACTGCTCTCCTTGACGCTTAAATGGGCGCAGGATGCTGGTGTCCCGATGCTCGATGCGGTTGCGCGCGTAACGCGCGATCCCGCACGAATAGTTTGCGCCTCTTCAGCGACAGTACCGCCCTGTGGACAGCTTGGCGTGGGTGATGCGGCTGATATTTGCATCGTTGATCCGGATGCCTGCTGGCAAGTCACGCGTGACTCCCTGCTCAGTCAGAGTCAGCACACCCCTTTCCTGAACATGGAGCTACCAGGCCGAGTGATGGCGACGATTGTGCGTGGACACGTTGCCTGGGAAGCCTCTGTCTGATGCATGCCCTGCGTTTTCTGATTCGGGCGTGTCTGGCGCTCGTTTGGGTGATCGCGGGGCTCATGCAGGTTGTGCTGGTTTTTCCATTTCTTGGTCTGCCGTCAAAACTCTATTCCAAAAAATGCTGGAGCCACATCCTGCTCAAAATATGCGGTGTACGCGTGATAGCAACGGGCATCCCGATCATTGACGGCCCTGTTTTATTCGTCGTCAATCACGTTTCCTGGCTCGATATTTTTATTCTTAATGGCACGCGTGCCACAGCTTTTGTGGCTAAAAGCGAAATCCGTCACTGGCCGCTGATTGGCTGGCTGGCAAAAGGTGCGGACACTATTTTTATTGAACGTGCTTCCAGACATGCTGTCCATCAGGTCGGTGAATCCATGCGCCAGCATTTCGCGCAATCCCAGGCGGTCGGCCTGTTCCCCGAAGGTACGACCTCTACAGGTTATGCGCTACTGCCTTTTTATGCGAATTTATTCGAGCCTGCACGCAAGGCAGGCGCATGCATCCAGCCCGTTGTACTCAAGTACTACCATCATGGTCGCCGCAGTGATTTCGCAGCCTTTGTAGGCGAGCAGACTTTGTTGCACAACATGTGGTGCGTGCTAGGTGGTACGGGCACCGCAATCGAGATGATTTTCCTGCCTGTCATCTGGGACGGAGAGGGCGAACCGCCCGTGCGTGCTGAACTCAGTCGTACAGCGCATCAAGTGATGGGACAAACGCTCGTATCCTGAGCGTTTGTTTCCCGATCGTTTAAGCAATCATGCGCGCTTAACTTAACATCCCTGGCATTTTGGATGGGCACGCAGGCGAGGATAAACACCCAACGCGTTGCCTGAATAAATTTGTTTCTTTTGCGCCGCATCGGCCGAGGTCGATGCATCGATATAGCGCTTGGTGTCATCAAAATAGAAGTTGGTCAGTGGGTCGATGCCTTGCACTGCACCGACTGTTTCTGAGGCGAACAATACGTTTTTAGTGGGTACGACTTTCAGCAGCAAATCAATGCCTGGCTGGTGATACACACAGGTGTCAAAGAAAACATTGCTGAGGATTTTTTCCTCAAGCTGCAAACCCATATCCAAGGCAATGCCGCGATAACGGCCCCAATGATAGGGCGCTGCGCCACCCCCATGGGGAATGATGAATTTGAGGGTCGGGAAATCTTTAAAAATATCCGAAGTCAGGAATTGCACAAAGGCCGTGGTGTCGCCATTAATATAGTGTGTCGCGACAGCAGGGTTGAAATGCGGATTGCATGAGCCGCTGACATGGATCATTGCGGGGATATCCAGCGCAACCATTTTTTCATACAGTGGATACCACCATTTCTTGTCCCAAAGTGGTGGATCCGACCAGCGCCCACCTGATGGATCTGGATTCAGGTTTGCACCAATAAATCCAAATCCATTGATGCAGCGATCGAGCTCTTCGAATACGCGCGTACCCGGTGCGACACCCGGTGCCTGTGGTAACTGGCATACCCCAACAAAGGAATCCGGAAACATCTTGACCGCCCGATGAATCAGTTCGTTGCAATAGCGCGCCCATACGACGTTGGTTTCTTCGTTGCCATTGTGATGATCCATGCCGACTGCGCGGGGAGAAAATATCGTCAGGTCAACACCGCGTTCCTGCATGATGCGCAACTGATTCTCACTGATGCCTTGACGGATTTCTTCATCGCTGACAGGCGGCGGGGAGAGTGTCGGGGTGTTGCCCGTGCGATTGAATTCCGCAATCTGATCGGCGCGGAATTTAGCGACCTGCGGTGGAGTGGTAGTGAAGTGGCCGTGACAGTCAATAATCATGATGTGCAGAAGGTAAAGTTGATGAATTAAGCGGAAAAGTCGAGTTTGAATTCAGAAAGGAATTTTTTCATGAATACTGCCTCGTCGCTTATGAATTTATTTGTTTCAGGAATGGTCCAGTTCAGTGGCTCCAGGCCATTTTTCCGTAGTTTTTCTGAAATGGCAGGACTGGCGACAACCTTGTTGATGCTGTCATGCAGGCTTGTGATCATTTCGTCCGAGGTACTGGACTGAGCAAATACCCCGATCCAGGAAGGAACAGACGAGCCCTTGAATACATTCACCAGTGAAGGCACTCCGGGCAGGCTCGGTACTGTTTTCGGTTGAGAGATAGCGATCCAGCGGAGTTTGCCCGCAGCGACCATGGCACCACCTACCGGGATCGTGGTGAATACCGCATCCAGATGTCCGCCAGCCGCATCTGCGATCATGGGAGCACCGCCTTTGTAAGGCACCATATTCAGATTTAACTGTGCAGAGCGTTCGAGTAACAAGGCGGCCAGGTGATGCGGACTCCCAATGCCTGCGAGCCCGACCCGTAAAGGCGTTGGTGATGACTTAGCCTTTGCAAGAAATTCGTCCAGCGTTTTAACGCCTAATTGGTCGGTGACGGCTAACACCAGAATCATGTCGGCAAACGCTGCGACAGGCTTGAGATCTTTGAGTGGATCGACAGACTTGGAGGATAACTGAGGGACGAAAGGATTGGTTGTGAGCGTTGAGTTGGCAAAGACGCCAAACACGCCCGAGTCGCCAGGTTGTCGTGCGACAAATTCGCAGGCGATGTTGCTTGCTGCCCCGGCTTTGTTTTCAACAATAAAGGTCGCGCCCGTTTCCTGATTAAGGCCTTCGGCAATTGTGCGTGCGGCGAAATCAACCACGCCACCCGCCGGATATCCCACAACAAACCGGTATTGTTTGCCCGCCCATTTCTGAGCGAAGCTTGAGGGCGCCATTGCGGTTGTCAGGGCTGCAACCAGTGAGGTTAAAACTTGCCTGCGATCCATTGTGTGTCTCCATGGAATATTGTGATTATTATTTGTTTGGATGATTGTGCCACGGCTGCTAGTCATTTGATACTTATTCCTTTTCAGCAGATTTGTTCCACGGAGATTTGTTGCCTAAACTGCTTAACTATTGCAGGTCACAATATTTTTGACTGGGTAAGACAAGATGAATCCAATAATTAATCCGCAGACACTTGGCTGGATTGCTGAATATGAAGGGCGCGCAGAGCGCCACGTGGTGAAGGTCGGTGATTACGCAGTCGTGTGGAGGCGGTTTGGTCAGGGTCAGCCGCTGGCGCTTTTTCATGGCGGGCACGGTAGCTGGATGCACTGGGCCCGAAATATCGATGCGTTATCTCGTCATTTCTCTGTGTGGATCCCTAATTTACCCGGTTATGGCGATTCAAGTACACCCCAGTTTGATGATTTTCAGAGTCTGGTTGATGTCACGGTCGCCAGTATGGATCAGTTGTTTGGCGCTGAGGTTGCGATCAATCTGTGTGGTTTTTCATTTGGCGGTCTGGTTGCCGCCAACATCGCGGCCAGACGACCTGCGGTCAAAAAACTGGCTCTGCTAGGGCCTGCCGGGCATGGTGGTCCACGTCGTCCGCGCGGCAAGCTTCAGAACTGGAAAATCGCTGAGTCTGAGTCTGAAGTGATTGAGGCAATGCGCCACAATCTTTGGGTACATATGCTGTATGCTGATGAGCAGATTGATCCGATAGCGATCGGCGTTCATACCGATTCGTGCGTCAAGACGCGTTACCGTAGTCGCGGTCATTCTTTTAAGGGGGACTTAAGCGAAGCGTTAAATCACTATGCAGGTGAAATGTTGTTTGCTTGGGGCGAGCATGATGTCACCGCTACCCCCGAAGTACTCTTGGAAACCTTAGTCCGCAGGCATCCGGAAAGAACGCATCTCATCATTCCAGAGGCCGGTCATTGGGTGCAATACGAAGCTGCTGACACCATCAACCAAACGCTGATTGAATGGTTTAGTCGTGTGACAACGGGTTGAGACTTTGTTTGCAGGCAATTTGTATGACGTGACGGTCTTGTAACCTGACGGCCGTGAGATGCCCGCCCCAGACGCAGCCTGTATCCAGGCAGATCACATCGGAGCGCATTAGCAGCCCGAGAGTCGACCAGTGCCCAAAGACAACGGTAACATCTCTTGTCGCGCGATCCGGCACATCAAACCAAGGCATCAAGCCATCATCACGCAAGCTCGGTTCGCCTTTGATCGGCAGGGCCATGCGTCCCTTCGTTGTGCACATGCGCATACGCGTCATCGCATTGACGATGACGCGAAAGCGTTTGCCGCCTCTGTGGTCTTCTTTCCAGTGGTCAGGCTCGTTGCCATACATTTTTTCAAGCGCTTTTTGCCAGTTGTTGCCGCGTAACGCGACCTCTACTTCGCGGGCGAGCTCAAGCGTTTTTGTAACATCCCATTTGGGTAGGACGCCAGCATGCACCAATAAATGTCCGGCCTCATAATGGGCCATCGGTCGCCAGCGCAGCCAGTCAATGATTTCCTGTGCATCGGGCGCTTCGAGGACCTCGAGTAGCGTGTCGTTTTTGCCTGGCCGTCTGACGCCCGCTGCAACGGCTAGCAAGTGCAGGTCGTGATTGCCAAGAATCGCTACGCTACGTTCCTCAAGCGCCATGAGACGCCTGAGGGTAGTCAATGATTGCGGCCCTCTGTTGACTAAATCACCCGCAAACCAGAATCGAGCGTAAGGCTCTTGTGCGATCTCCGGGCGTTGCAAGAGCTCATCCAGAGAGCCGCAGCAACCCTGTATGTCGCCAACCATCCAGATGCTAGGCATACTCATATCGGCGATTTGCCCCAGAACAGAAAGCTTTTGTTGCTCGCTGCAATGGCGTTACGGTTTTCCATGAGCCAGACACATCCAAGCGCGATGATCATCGCGCTGATGTTGGGGAGCAGTGCAGTGACGACAGGCGGCCATTTATAGAGCAGGCCAACATTGAGGGCAAGCTGATTAATCATAAAAAAGCCTGTGCCCATCAAAATGCCAATAAATACTTTGGCTCCCACGCCACCGCGGCGGGTTTGCATAAAACTGATTGGCGCCGCGATGGTGAGCATGACAATCAGCGTAAAAGGGTAGGCGAGCTTGCGCCAGACGGCAACGACCTGTCGGTCTGATTGCAGCTGGTTTTTGTTTAGATACTCTATGTAGTCTCGCAGAGCGAATAAAGACATTCGCTCTGGCGTAAGGATCCTAGCAACCAGACGCTCCGCTGTCAGGGTTGTTTCAACTGTCACTTGAGGGATGTTGTGTACGGTCATCAACGGATCGTCGGTGACTTTCGCATCGGCAAGCGCATTTTTAGCTGCTGGGGAGATTTTGTTTTCTACGACGTTTTTCATGACAAGTTTGCCGTCAATAAAACGTCCCGTATCCGCCTGTGACATGGAGACCAGTGTCACACCATCGGAATATTCGAACATGCGGAGATTTTCAACATTACCGGAGGTTTGAAGCTTGCCGATGTTGATGACGCGCATGCCTCCTGCCTGCGTAGGCTCTTTGAACCAGTATCCTGTGTTGAGCATGCCGCCCTCAACTTTGCCTCGCATGACCAGATTGGCTTCGCTGCTTTTGGTTTCGGCATAAGGGGTGAGGAATTCCGATAGCAGTAATGCCCCCACGATAATCGGTATGGCGATGGTCCAGAGCATTCTGATCAACCCCATTCCGCTGACACCCGATACTCGGAAAATCACGAGCTCATTGCGTTGAGCCAAGCCTGCCAAAGCCAGGATGGCACCTATCAGTAAACCGATTGGCAACAGGTCGTAGAGCCTGGTCGGCATCGAAAGCAATTGCAGATAGAAAAGAGCTGATAGAGGGAACTTTTCGCCGACTGTGTCGAGTTCGTCGACCAGTGTGAAAAATGTAAATAATCCAAGCAAGGCAATCAACACAACCGAGGTTGAGCGGAAAATTTCACGGGCGATGTAACTTCTGGCTGTACGCATAGTTAACAGTGTAATGCTATCGCTGTAAATTAAGCGATGCTTGCGTTGAGTTCAGCCCGAATGGCTTGGAGCACGGGGGTGATGTCGGGTTTGACGCCATGCCAGATATAAAAACTTTCTGCCGCTTGGCCGACAAGCATACCCAGGCCATCGCTGGTGTGATCCGCGCCATCGGTCATGGCTTGCAGCATGAAAGGCGTTGGTCGTGCCCCATACATCATGTCGTAGGCGAGGGCGCCACTTGCGTACAGTCCTTGCGGGACCTGAGGTGCTGTGTCGCCCAGGCTGCTGGAGCTTGCGTTGATGACCACATCCCAGCCGCCCTCTTGCTTTGCCTCGGCCAGACCTCCTGCTGAGAAATGCTGTTTTGCGTCTGGATAGGTTTGTTGCCAGCTGTGCACGAGTTCAGTGGCTCGGTCCCGGGTGCGATTCACAATACGTAATTGTCTGCAGCCCGCTTCGAGAATAGGTCCTATCACGCCCCGCGCGGCACCCCCCGCACCGATTAAAAGAATGCGCGCCTGATTGAATTGGATACCAATTCTGTCGAGGTCGCTGATCAGCCCAACTCCGTCCGTATTGCATGCGTGTAAGGCATCGTTCTCCATCCAGAGAGTATTGACGGCCTGAGCCATCTTTGCACGCGCACTCAGGTGCGCGCGCGCCAACTCCCATGCCTGCTGTTTAAACGGCACGGTCACATTGAGTCCTTTGCCGCCCTGACTAAAAAAATGATGCACGGTCGATTCAAACTGATCGATCGGTGTCTCAAGTCTGTCATATTGCAGACTTATTCCTGTTTGCTGCGCAAACAGCTGATGAATGGTTGGCGACCGGCTATGTTTAACTGGATTGCCGATGACAGCGAAGTGGGCGGTATGCATGTTTTTTAAAGGAAATATCTGTGAAACTCAAGGCTCTCGTGTCTGCAGAACTCCGTTGACGAAGTGCCAGGTTCTAGTTAGTACGAGCTGATCGATTTCTTTTGCCATGTCAGGCGGAAAGGGGCCGAATGGTGCGGATAATTGCGCAATACGCAGCACTGCTTGATTGAGTACGGGTTGGTCCGATGGCTGGTCAAGCGTGATGTCGGACAGTGTGCCGTTGCTGCGGATTGTGAGTGTGGCTTGCACTTTACCGTAGAGCGTTTTACCCGAGCTGCGCGGATAGTGTTGCGCGCCAATTTGCTCCACACGCTGTCGCCACTGATCGATATAAGGCGCGTAACGCATCGCCATTGTGGACGGGGCATCGAAATGTTTGCGGGGTCGCTGGTTGTAGTCCTGAACTTGCTGTGACAGTATCGCAAGCTTGGCGTTTTGCGTCAGACTTTCCTGATCTGTGTCGTCTTGTCCGGGAGCGTTACTTTCTTTCATGAAATAAGGCGCCGAACGAGCAAGCGCGACAGCCTCGGTCGCTTTCATCCGTGTGAGCAAACTTTGTTGCTCGGACTCTAGTTGCATCTGTTTTTTTGTGAGGGACTCAATTTCTATGCGCGCACCCGTGTCGCCGGTGCGCGGTAGTGCATGTGATGCATTCGCACGGTCAACAGTGCCGCCGCCATCCATGTTGTTTTGCGCAAGCAGTCGAGCCTGAGTCGGCGACAGTTCCGTGGCGGCATTTACCATCACAACCTCTAGAGTCTGAGCGATATCGGCGGGGGCGGGGGGGGTGCCGCGTTGCCAGGCAAGTAAGCCAGCGTGAAACAAAATCGACAGGCCGATTGCCCAACGCCAGAATCGTTGTTCAGACTGACGCCACGATGCGTTAGGCGTCACTATTAGCGGATCAGAAGTCGAATCCAAGCTTAGCCTCTCAAGTTTCGGTCGAAAGCGACTCTATCTTGCTTGTCATCGTGCAGTCGATCTCAAGCCCTAGCTCATCAAAACCCATTATCTTTAATTCAATCTGCTGACCACGATCCAGCTCCGGCAACCCAGAGATTCTTGTGACAAGCGGTGCATTGCCAAAACGGACCAGATCTTCTTTAAGTACGGTTGCGCTGCACGCTGTAATGGCTTGTTGTTGAAACCAGCGCAGACACCAGTAACGTTCCATGCTGTTCTGAAAGTCATTCCATGCGGTGTATTGCGCTTCAAAACCACCAATAATGGCAAACAGATCCGCATCGCGTGGTTTGAACGGAGCGACCAGGGCCGCCGAGACGCCGTGTTTGATCGCGGCAATCAACTGCCACTGATTGACCAGATCCACATAACGCCGCAAGGGTGAGGTGCACCATGCGTACTGCGCGACCCCGATTGCCTCGTGCGGCAGCGCGTGGGTACTCATGCGGACACGGCCTGTCTGTTGCGAGCGATAAATACCGGGAATGCCCTGTGACGCGAGTAATCCACCCCAGGTACTGTTTGCCAGGATCATGTATTCCGCGACAAGACGATCGAGCGGCGCATTACGTTGCCGTGGCAGGATGCGAACAGGGCTGTCAGGGTTGTCTGCCGGCCCATCGAGATAAAAACTGTACTCAACCCGATTGTTATTTTCGGGTTTACCGCGAACAATCTCTCGCTGTTTGGCGAGCTGCAGAGCCAGTTTCCATAACGGTCTGATCCAGTCGTTGTAAGGCAGGATCTGATTCGGATCATCCAGCGCGGTTTCTGTAATGTCCGCATCCAGTAAGTTGTGGCGCAAATTCTCAACGACTACGACACGTTCGAGTTTGCTTTCGTGAGAGATGATTTCTCCCGTTTCAGCATTTGCGGTGACGTAGAGGGATAGAGCTGGCACTGCGCGACCAGCATCGAGCGAAAATGCACTGATCACATCGTCTGGCTGCATCGGGATTTTTTCACCCGGCGTGTACACCGTTGACATCCGGGCGCGGGCAAGCTTATCGAGCTCGCTGTCGCGCGTGACGGCCAGTCCAGGCGCTGCGATATGAATGCCAACACGTATATTTCCGTCAGGTAGAACGCTGACTGAAAGCGCATCATCGATCTCTGTGGTCGAAATGTCATCAATCGAATAGGCTTGCGCCTCGGAAAGAGGTAGCTCTTGACCTGAATCGCCGACTGGGAGTGCGGGAAATCCTGTGCCGCGCGGAAAATGTGTCGCCAGGAACTTTCCCTTGTGCAGCGCCAGCGCGTGCGGCCAGGCGCCCAGGTCGAGCAGCAACCGGTCCGGTGTTTTTTGGGTCTGCGCACATGCCGTTTCAAGCGCTTTCCATGCTTGAGAGTTTTTGTCAGGACGTGTGACGAGCTGCATCGCGATCTCTGCGATACCGGCAGGCAGCCTGCCTGCGATCATTTCATCAGCCCAGCCTTGGATTTCAGCCGCGGCACGTTGCTTTTTTTCTAATGCGGCCAGCGCGGCTGTCAGAATCTCAGGCGGCGCGGCGCGATAGCGTCCGCGCCCGCGTCGATGAAAGTACACCGGCGAGGCGTGTAGTCGCAACAGCAATGAGGTTTTTTCGAGCGTATCGGGCGCGTGGCCAAAATATTCGAGACCGAGCGCTTCGACATCAAACTCGTCCTTGGGTGCGAACTCCCACAAAAAAGGCACATCGATGCCTTCTGCGAGCTTTTCAGCTTCTTCGAACAATGCTTCAGGCGCAGGGCTTGCAAAAGTAAAAATGCAATTCGTGCGTTTAATCTTGCTGCGCTTACCAGAGGCGGATTCGACTTGAATCGCCGCCTCAGTTTCCGTCATGATGTGGCCCGCTTTAAACGCGCCATCTTCTTCATACAAAACAAACATGCGTCATTCCGGTTAAATCGTGGGCAGCCATCAGGCGGCTGCTGTGCCAAGCGCATCGAGAAGACGACGATGTATACCGCCAAATCCTCCATTGCTCATGACTAGAATGTGGTCGCCAGGTCTGGCATCTCTCGCTATGGCATGCACCAGCTGATCCATCTCTTCGTAGGCTTGCATACGGTCGCCCAGTGCGCCCAGCACCACGGCTGGATCCCAGCCAAGCGCGTGTTTGCCCCCATGCTGACCGAAGCAGAAAACCAGATCGGCAGGTTCAAGCGCCTCGGGCAGGCGAGCAGCCATCGTGCCTAGTTTCATCGTATTGGAGCGTGGTTCCAGTACCGCCAGAATACGTTGCGCGCCGACTTGCGCGCGCAGGCCTTCGAGCGTGGTGCGAATGGCTGTAGGGTGATGGGCAAAGTCGTCGTAGACCGTAATCTGGTTCACTGTGCCGGCGATCTCCATGCGTCGCTTGACGCCTGCAAATGAGCAGAGGGCATGTACGCTGGTCGCAGCATCAACACCCGTGTGTTGCGCCGCTACGATTGCCACCAGTGCGTTGTGACGATTATGTGCACCCGTCAGGCTCCAGTGAATCTGGCCCAGGCGCGTATCACCCGTGTGGATATCAAAGGTTAGCGGATCTATTTCTATCGTGTGCCAAGCTGTCGTTTGTCCCGTGCGTACGACCTCCGACCAGCAGCCTCGCGTGAGCACGCGCGCAAGCGCTTCGTCACCATCAGGCACAATCACGCGTCCGTTGCCAGGTATGGTGCGCAAGAGATGGTGGAATTGCGTTTCAATTGCGCCCAGATCCGGGAAAATATCTGCGTGGTCGTACTCGAGGTTATTCAGGATTGCCGTGCGGGGACGGTAATGCACGAATTTTGAGCGTTTATCGAAAAACGCCGTGTCGTATTCATCGGCCTCAATGACAAAAAAGTGAGATGCAGGATCAAAGCGCGCAGATACCTGCAGGCCAGGGGCCACGCCACCGATGAGGAAATTTGGTTTCAGTCCCGCGCACTCCAGTATCCAGGCAAGCATCGAGCTTGTGGTGGTTTTGCCGTGCGTCCCAGCGACTGCCAATACATGCTGGGATTGCAGTATGTGCTCACCTAGCCATTGCGGCCCCGATATATAAGGCAGTCCTTCGTTGAGGATGGCTTCCATGAGCGAGTTGCCGCGCGAGACGACATTGCCGATCACAAATAAATCTGGTTTGAGGGCGAGCTGCTCGGGGCCAAACCCCTCCATGAGCTCAATACCTTGTTCCGCAAGCTGTGTGCTCATCGGCGGGTATACGCCCGCGTCACACCCGGTGACGCGGTGTCCGGCTGCCCGCGCGATCAACGCAAGGCCACCCATAAAAGTGCCACAGATCCCTATTATATGAAGGTGCATGAACTATCTCCTGTTCGTATTGTAGAGTGAGATAGCAATGCCTTAGTACTTGTTATGATGGTGAACATGAAAAGAAGAACACTGATTCTTGGTGCTTGCGGCTTAAGTGCGATGGCTGCGACTGGATGGTTTGCCTGGCGCGAGTCGTCTCGTAAAGCGCCGGGGGCTAATCGTGCGGCCTCTGCGAGCTCAGCCACAAAACCACTATTGAATCCCGATGCCTTGCTTGAGGCGACTTTGCCGGATATGGCTGGGCGCGAGGTCCCCTTCAAAAACTATCTTGGCAAACCTATGGTTGTCAATTTCTGGGCAACCTGGTGCGCACCGTGCGTGGAAGAGATGCCAGCGCTTAATGAGATGGCTCAATCGATGCCTGGCGTTCAGTTTGTAGGTATTGGTATCGATACCGCTGATAAAATTCGCGAATTCGTAGCTAAAATACCTGTTTCTTATCCCTTGCTTATTGCGGGGCATGGTGGAATTGCACTCTTGCGTGAGTTAGGTAATCCTTCGGGAGGTTTGCCTTTTACCGTCATGTTTGATGCAAATGGCAGCATGATCGATACAATACTCGGTCAGGTTCAACCTGATGATTTACAAGCCCGTATACGTGCGCTCGTTGTCAAATCGAAGACGTAAATGGACAAATCACGGTTTTTAGCTTAAAAAGAGCTCTTGTTAGTTAAAAACAGATCGATTAATGGCTCAACGAATCCTTGTTCTGCATGGCCCTAACCTGAATTTGCTGGGAACACGCGAACCCCATCTCTACGGTCATACCACCTTGCCTGAGCTAAACGCCCGGCTAGGCGGGTTGTCATCGAGTCTTGGCGCGAGTCTGGATGCTTATCAAAGCAACCACGAAGGTGAGCTTGTTGACCGGATTCAAGCCGCGCGCCTGGATGGTACTGACTTCATCGTGATCAACGCGGGGGCTTATACCCATACCAGCGTTGCAATTCGCGATGCGCTGGCAGGCGTCAATATCCCTTTTGTAGAAGTGCATCTGTCTAACGTCTATAAACGAGAAGCTTTTCGTCATCACTCCTATCTGTCCGATCTGGCGCAGGGCGTGGTTGCAGGTCTTGGCCCGCAGGGCTATGAGGCCGCTGTTCGGTACGCCGTGCAGTTCGTCCAGCCAGTCTGATTTTTAATCACTGGTCAATTCATCACTTTACGGAAATACTATGGATCTCAGAAAACTGAAAACCTTGATCGATCTGGTTGCAGAGTCTGGCATTGCCGAACTTGAAATCACCGAAGGTGAGGGCAAAGTTCGCATCGTCAAGTTTTCTCAGGCTGTCCAGCCTGTTGCGTATGCGCCTGCGCCAGTCGCTGCTGCGCCCGCTGCGCCGGCTGCTGATGTGGCCCCGGCTGCTGCAGCACCTGCTGTGGCTGAAGGCCATACTGTCAAATCACCTATGGTTGGTACTTTTTATCGCGCCTCGAATCCAGGCGCTGCTGCGTTTGTTCAGGTTGGGCAGTCTGTTAAAGAGGGCGAGCCTCTGTGCATTATCGAAGCCATGAAATTGCTCAATGAAATCGAAGCAGACAAGACCGGTGTTATCCAGGCGATTCTGGTCGAGAATGGTGAGCCGGTTGAATACGGTCAACCTCTTTTCGTGATTGCCTGATATGTTTGAAAAAATTCTGATCGCCAATCGTGGCGAAATTGCTCTGCGCATCCAGCGCGCATGCCGAGAGATGGGCATCAAGACAGTTGTCGTGCATTCTGAAGCGGACCGGGACGCTAAGTACGTCCGTCTGGCTGACGAGTCGGTATGTATCGGTCCTGCAGCTTCGCGCGACAGCTATCTGAATATGCCTGCAATTATTGCCGCTGCCGAAGTCACTGACGCAGAGGCGATTCACCCCGGGTACGGTTTTCTCTCAGAAAATGCCGACTTTGCCGACCGCGTTGAAAAAAGTGGATTTGTTTTCATCGGACCACGTCCCGAGTCGATTAGATTGATGGGCGATAAGGTCAGCGCCAAGCGCGCAATGATCGAAGCCGGCGTGCCGGTCGTCCCGGGCTCAGAAGGTGCATTACCTCCTGATTCTGCGGAGATCCTGCGTATTGCCAATGAGGTTGGTTACCCGGTCATCATTAAAGCCGCAGGCGGTGGTGGTGGTCGAGGCATGCGTGTTGTGCACACCGAAGCCGCTTTGCTCAATGCGGTCACCATGACCAAAGCAGAAGCGGGCGCCGCGTTTAATAATCCCGAGGTGTACCTCGAGAAATTCCTCGAAAATCCCCGTCACATCGAAATTCAGGTGTTGGCCGACGGCGAGCGCAACGCCGTTTGGTTAGGCGAGCGCGATTGCTCAATGCAGCGTCGTCACCAGAAAGTGATTGAGGAGGCCCCAGCGCCCGGCATTGCGCGCAAATTAATCGAGCGTATCGGTGAGCGTTGTGCCGAGGCGTGTCGCAAAATCGGTTATCGCGGCGCGGGTACCTTTGAGTTTCTGTTCGAAAACGGTGAGTTCTATTTCATTGAGATGAACACCCGCATTCAGGTTGAACATCCCGTGACTGAGCTGATTACCGGTATTGATCTGGTGCAACAGCAAATCCGTGTAGCTGCAGGTGAGAAATTCACACTGCGCCAGAAAGATATCGTATTCAAAGGCCATGCCCTTGAGTGCCGCATCAATGCCGAAGACCCATTTACCTTCGTACCAAGTCCCGGCCGGATTACCAATCTTCATACACCAGGTGGTCCAGGTGTGCGGATCGATTCACATGTGTTTAATGGTTATTTTGTCCCGCCTCACTACGACTCGATGATCGCTAAAGTCATCACCTATGGTGAGACACGTGATCAGGCGCTGGCGCGTATGTCGATCGCGCTGTCTGAAATGGTCGTTGAAGGGATTAAAACCAACATCGCCTTGCACCGCGAATTGATGGTGGATGCAAAGTTCGCAGAAGGCGGAACCAGTATCCATTACCTGGAACAAAAACTGGCTGCACGCCCTACCTGATTGCTGGGCTGCGGTTTCACCGGGCCTATGGTGGCCCGGTTTTCGGAAATTTACATGCGTGAACTGGTTCTACTTTGTCCTGGCGGGTTAGCCGAGTCTCTCTCAGATGCGTTGCTTGAAGCCGGCGCCTTGTCGGTCTCCGTCGAGGATGCCGATCTGGATACAGATGCTGAGCAACCCCTGTTTGGTGAACCTGGAAGCGAGCCTAATACGCAAGCCTGGACACGCAATCATCTGGTGGTGTTGCTCGCCGATGGGGCGGATCCTGAACAGTTGCTTGCCGCAGCGCTTCAGGAATTTGAATCTGTTCCTGAACTACCGAGGCATTTGCGTGACGTACCCGATGCCGATTGGGTGCGCCTGACGCAATCCCAGTTTGGTCCGATTGCAGTCGGCGAAAGAATCCTGATTATTCCAAGTTGGCATGCCGATCAGATGCCCGCCTCGCCCGAGCCGAACCGCATTGCTATCCAGCTCGATCCTGGCCTGGCTTTTGGTACTGGCAGTCATCCCACCACGCATCTGTGTCTCGAATGGCTGGCGGATTGCCTGCCGGCAAACTCCACGGTATTGGATTATGGCTGTGGTTCTGGGATCCTCGCGATTGCTGCGTCGATGTTTGGTGCGACCCGTGTTGTGGGGGTCGATATCGATGAGCAAGCGGTGCAGTCCACTCGCGATAATGCCTTGGCCAATCACGTCAAGGTTGACTCCATGTTGCCCGATGGTCTGCGCGACGGATTGTTCGATGTAGTCGTGGCCAACATTCTCTCCAACCCACTTAAAGTACTCGCACCGATGCTTGCCGGACGCGTGCGCCCGGGTGGTCAATTAATTTTGTCTGGTGTGCTGGAGAGGCAGGCCCAAGAGGTTGCCGCGGCTTACGCACCCTGGCTACCGATGTCTGTATGGCAGGCCCGTGATGGATGGGTTTGTCTTGCGGGCAGCAAACCTTAGGCTGCGAATTAATGAGCTTGGTGACGCGCTGCCCAAAATGCCAGAATGATTTTCTGGCATCGCTTGATCAATTGCGTATGCACGATGGTTTGGTGCGATGTGGCACCTGCGCTAATATTTTTGATGGCTATGCGCATCTCGAAAGTGAGTTGCCGACATTGACGCGTCGTGCGCATGAAGCGCGTTCGCAGGATTCAGTACCAGAAATTATTCCAGCGCCCGTCAACGAATCGTTTTTTGAGCCGGCCATACCGCTCGATGAACCTTTCTTGCAAGATTATCCAGAAAAAGATCATGAGCCCTCCGTCTTAAGGCAGCGTGGCCAAACAGGCTATGCCCTGAATACGCCTGCCGCGCAAAGCCATAGCGAACCAGCATTGTCTATGCTGTCAGAGCCACGCATGACGGCAGACGATTCCGTCAGCTTTCGACACAGACAGCCTGAATTTTTGACTGATTCAGAAGGCCCCGGCATTGCGATGCGCATTTTTTGGCTGGTCGCATGTGTGTTTGCGGTCATTGCATTGCTTGCCCAGAGTATTTATATCTATCGCAATGATATTGCGACACGGCTGCCGTTTGTTCAGCCTGTCTTGAACAGCCTGTGCGCAAAATTGAATTGTGATGTCAGTTTGTCCCGTCACCTTGAGCGTATTACTATTGATGCATCCTCGTTGCAGCAAGCCGGTGGGCAGACGCAAGAAGGCTCGTCCGTAGAATTTTCGCTTCGTCTGACGATGCGCAATCGCTATGACAAAAGTCAGCCTTGGCCGCACTTAAGTCTGGAGTTAAAGGACGCGTCTGGCACCATCGTTGTACGCAAGATCATCGCACCCTATCAGTACCTACCCTCCACATTAATCGACCAGCCGTTTGCGGCGAGCCAGGAGGTCAATTTATTGATCCCGGTCATGGTCAATGGATTACAGATTAATGGTTTTCAACTCTATAAATTTTTTCCTTGAGGCAAGAGCATGAGCGCTCCCGTTCTGATTTGTGGTTCCGTTGCATTCGATACGATCGCTGTTTTTGAGGGTCGATTTAAAGACCATATTCTTCCTGATCGGATCCATGCATTAAGCGTATCTTTTTTTGTACCGACCATGCGCCGTGAGTTTGGCGGATGTGCGGGCAATATCGCTTACAACCTGAACTTGCTCGGTGGTCACCCCATCCCTGTGGCGACGGTTGGTGACGATGCGACACCTTATCTCGCGCGGTTTAAAGAGTTGAACATAGACACGAGCAAGATTCGTAGCGTGCCCGGCACCTTAACCGCACAGTGTTTCATCACGACGGATCTGGACGATAATCAAATCGCCTCATTTCATCCGGGTGCGATGGAGCAATCCGCGGATAACGATTTAACCGGTCAACAGGCCGCCTGGGCGATTGTTGCGCCTGACGCGAAGTCGGGCATGGTTGCGCACGCCAAGCGCCTGCACGCCCAGGGAACGCCCTTTATATTTGATCTGGGTCAGGCAATGCCTTTGTTTGATGGCGACGATATCAAAGAAATGATCACCCTGGCTCAAGTTCTTTGCGTCAATGATTACGAGGCGAGCGTAGTTGAGCAGCGGACCGGTAAGACGATCGAGCAATTAGCCGCAGGTCTGCAAGCCGTTATCGTGACGCGTGGGGCAGAGGGTGCGACGCTTTACACCGCCGGACGAACCGAGCATATTGATCCCGTTATTCCTGCCGCAGTGATTGACCCGACGGGCTGCGGTGATGCCCATCGCGCAGGCCTGCTGTATGGTTTGACGATTGGTTGGTCCTGGAGCGATGCTTGTAAGCTGGGTAATTTGATGGGGTCACTTAAAATCGCATCACGTGGCCCACAAAATCATGCGCCCTCCCGCGCAGAGATCAGTGCGCATTTGCATGCCCAGTTTGGTTTGAACTTGCCGAGCTAATGATTGTGAAATTTTTAATGGCTGTTGGAATGATTGCTGCGAGCGTTGCAGTCATTTCAGGTTGTACGTCCTCTGAGCGCTCAGCCTCATCGGTTGGTGCACTGCAAACACAAAGCGTGCAGAGTACACAAGTTGGTGTAGTCATCCAGTTGCGCGAGATTAGTCTTTACGAAGATCGCGCGCTCTTGATTACACGTCCCGAAACGCAGGGACGCTCGATTGCGCAAGTCGGTGGCTCCGTTCTGAGCGCCATGGCAGACGAATCAACCGATGATCATGCCGTGCAACCGGACGCTCAGGAAATTGCCGTTCGCTTTGATAGCGGTGCCATCACTGTAGTCACGCAACCTAAGACTGAAAATTTACAGTTGAACCAGCGCGTAAAAGTAGTGAATACTCAGCAAAGTACGCGTGTCTTAGGGTTTTAAACGGCGACAGAATCATTTTGAGTCTGTCGCCATCCTCACCTCGATAGACGCGCTCTTGTCGAACTGCATCATACGTTGCGGGTAAGGCAGATCTATACCTGCGGCATTAAACGCCTCAAGAATTTGCAGGCGTAAATCACTGAGTACGCTCACCGCATTCAAGCCCGCCTCGACTTTCATCCAGCATTGCAAATTGAATACCAGACCGTTATCGCCAAAATCTTCGAGGGTAACGAGCGGGGATGGCGTGCGAATCACGCTCGGATGTGCGTTGCTCAGAGCCAGAAGAATTTCCTGGACTTGTTTGGCGCTAGAGTTGTATCCAACAGTGATTTTGATATCTTTTCGTATGTCCGGTGTTGAATACGTCCAGTTCACCAGTTTTTGTTCAACGAGGGCACTGTTTGGAATCAGTGTGTCGGTACCCTGAGATCCATGTATGGTCGAAAAGCGAATGCCAATCGAGGTGACAGTACCTGTAACGCCATCGACTTCGACCAGATCGCCGATACGGATTGGCTTTTCGATCAGCAACATCACACCACTGATCAGATTTTTAAGCATATTCTGGGTGCCGAAACCTACGCCAATCGCGAGTGCTCCGCCAAAGAAGGCAAAGGCACTGAGTGGGATTTCGACCAGATTAAAAGCCGTAATAATCAGCGTGATCCCCGCAATGATTGCCATCCAGCGGCCGAGCACGACTGATTTGCTCGCCCCAAGACTTCCTTTCGTGACGGCGAGTTGCAACGTGCGGCGAATAATCCTGGTGATCACCATAAAACCAACGATCAGGATGGTGAGTGCGCCTAAGCTTTTACCAATCGTCACACTGCGCTTGATTTTGACCTCCCGGCCATCTACCAGCATGACATCGTCAATCGCGATAATTTCGTAGTTCCAGATGCTTTTGCCGATGCTCCAGGCGGTCGTTTTAATTGTTGTAAGAATCTGACCCAGACTGCGCCGGGATTCTCTGCCCGCAATTTCATCGTCCGTGATTTGTAGCATTTGTCTGACACGTCCGACCTCTGCGTAGACCTCACGGGTGTTGTCGATTTCCTCATCGACGGGCTTCATCATGCTTTTGATGTGTGTGCGTTGAGCAGAGTCTTTCGTGGCTTTAAGTTGTTCGCCTAGTTCGAAATATGATTGAGATTTTTCGGCAATGATCTGCGTCATGTATTGCAGCCCCTGATCAAGTCGGCGGGTCAGCTCGTTCTGTTTAGTTTTGATTTCACTGAAATTCACATCCTGCGTATCTGAGGTGTAAATAGTGTGGCGTAAGGTCCACATCTGAATCAGAAGCGAATTGAGTTCGATCAGTGCCTGAAATTTTTCACATTCAATTCTTGCTGCTTGTGCAAGGCTGTCAGCCATGCCCCAGTCCTGCTTGGCTTGTGTGATGGCGTCGGCCGAAGTATTAGGCGTGCTTTGTAGCTGATCAATTTTTGCTCTGGCTGTTGAGGCCTGATCGAGCGTGCGATTGATTTTGATGCTCGACTGCTGCTCCTGCTCACGCAATCCGGCGATTTTACGGTTCAGGTCATTGATTGTGCTGTTGAAATCTTCATCTGAATAAACGAACTGATTGTCATAGAATGCCCAGGTTTTATTGAGAGATGCTAGTTTCAGCGCGGTAATCTGGCGTTCTGTTGTGACCACGTCTTTATCTAGCAATGCATTGGATAAAGAGAGGCTACTTATTTCAAAATAACGCTTCGCTGCTTCGTTGGCGGGTGTCGCATCAGGCGAGCCTGTACTCGAAGTAGAGTCTGGTTTTCCGTTGCTCTGTCGAAGCTCAACCTCTGCCTTGGCACGTGCTTTTTTGCGGTCCTCGATTTCTTGATCGAGAATAGTCAGTCGCTGATCCAGATGATGCGCCTGAAACTGAGCCTGCAGGATCGAGAATCTCAACTCGTCTGCGACGAAGATTTTCCATGGTGGTGTGCCGGCTGGAGGAGCCCAGGCGTCTTTTTCTTTTTGGGTTAATGCGAGCTTGTCGTTGAGACGTCGCATATCCTTTAGCGTGTCTACGCTTTGTGCGTAATTGTCGTAGAGTTTTTGAAAGTAATCCTGCCGCCCCATGGCCGCCTGACGCAATGCTGTGTCACTCGCATTGATGTTTTTCAGCTCATTTTGTGTTTTGACAAGATCGGCAAGCGCCACGTCCCGTTTTTTTTCCATATCCAGCTGATAAGCATTGATTGCAGTCGCTTTATCGTCATGCGTTTGCAACGCTGAAAAGGAAATTTCGTTTGTGCTGGGTGCAGCCGTAGGGGCTGGTTGTGCCAGCATGCTGGTGACGGGTGATTTTGGTAAAACCTGCGCCAGAACCTGGCTGGTTAAGAATAAGCTTGTCAGTAACGTGCCAGACGTCCAGATCAGGCCCGTGCGTATGCGATGCTTGATGTTTATCATGTGGCTCACACTCCCAGCAGTGTGAAGCTGATCCGGTTAAGCACCATCATTGCAATTTGCGCAAGGATGAGCAATGCGATAGGTGATAGGTCAAGCGTACCAAAATTCGGCATGATCCGTCGAATTGGGAGCAGTAAGGGTTCGGTCAGCGTGCGTAAGACGGGCATGATGGTTGCCATTGGATTGACCCAGGACAGGACCGCTTGAATAAGCGTCATCCAGACAATCAGGCTCAGAGACCACCGTGCAACAGCAATGAGTGCTGCTAAAGCCATGGCAGGTAAGAGCGATGGCGGAGGAAGCGTACCTGTTGATACAACCCACATCAGCAGCAGATATGCCAGCGCGACCAATAGGGCAGCGACAATGCTTGCCCAGTCGAATGATTTTGTGGTCGGGAGCACTTTGCGCATCGGAACAACCAGCCAGTTAGTTGCCTGGTGGATCGCTTGCGACATCGGATTAAATGGATGCAGTCTGACTGCGTAAATCCACGCTCGCGCGAGTAGCAATGCGCCAAATAGTGATGAACCAATCTCGAGTATAAAACGCAGAATTTCACTAATCATTTGGACGTGATCTCCGATGGTCTGACATGGGTGGTCATTGTCTCATGTGAGCAGGAGAGATGGA
>CAIPID010000163.1 GCA_903865015.1 uncultured beta proteobacterium
CAAGACGACATTCTCATGGACAGGCTCGGAACAAAGCGCCAAAGACAAACTCATTAAAGATATGGCGAACTTTATTAATACGCACTGACGTAGTAAAGATTAAGGCATTTCTTAAGCCATTATTTGATATCTCTCACCTTGTGCGACTGGGCGCATAAAGCGATTATGTCTCTCCATTTTTACGAGTCCATAGCGGGACATGGTTTTCAGTGTTCTCGACAGATTTCCCTGTTTTCTTCCGGTTAGATCAGATAAATGGCTTATTGATTCTGGCTTTGTTAATCGTATTACTGCAAGCAAAGCTCTGTTTTCATCACTCAATACTTGTGACAAAGATCGCATCGAAGTGAACCAAATCTTAGGGTCTGATGGTTTTGGTTTTAGTTCACCTTTTGCAATTGCCAAAATGCGAGCGCGAATTTCTGACTGAGGAGCTATCCCAATTTTTATGACTTTCATTTTGATTTAACCTCTTTTAGTACGCGGTCAACTTCAGCGAAGAAATCAGTTAATGAGTAACTGCTAAGCACCAAGAAGAATTATTTTTTCATGTCTACTTCTCGTTGCACAGCAAAGAATTGCGACAATTTGTATACCTCCAATAAACTGATGGAATCAGCGATCCATTCAGATAGAATACATATTCGTAAAACAACAGTTAACAACGAGACATCATGCTTGAAACCAGCCACAAAACAATGACCGGCCCGATCATCCGACTGCACCCGAACGACAACATCGTTGTGGCACGCGTCGACGTCGCGATTGGCACCAAAATCCCCAGTGAAAACATCACAAGCCGCAGTCAGGTCCAGGCGGGCTACAAAATCGCCGCGCGCAAGATCCTTAAAGGCGAGCCCATCCTCAAATACAACGTGACGATCGGTTTTGCCGCGACGGATATTGAGCCCGGCACAATGATGCATAACCACAATACTGAATTCCGCGAGTTTGATCGCGATTACGCGCACGCAAGCGAATTCAAACCTGTCGAGATGGTCCCGGAATCTGAGCGTGCAACATTCCAGGGCTATGTCCGACCAAACGGTCAGGTAGGCACACGCAACTTTCTGGGCATTCTGTCGACAGTGAATTGCTCGGCAACAGTGGTCAAGAAAATCGCCGAATGGTTTACCCCTGAGCGCATGAAAGAATTCCCGAATGTTGATGGCGTCGTGGCCTTTAGTCATTCGATCGGCTGCGGGATGGAGATGTCTGGCGAACCGATGGATCTGCTGCGTCGCACGATGGCGGGCTATGCACGGCATGCAAACATGGCCGGCGCATTGATCATCGGTCTGGGTTGCGAGCGCAATCAACTCAAAGGCCTGATCGAGCAAGAGGAACTCGACAAGCTGCCAAATCTGAAAACCTTTGTCATGCAGGAATCAGGAGGCACGACCAAAACGATTCAGGCAGGTATCCAGGCAGTACTCGCGATGCTGCCTGAGGCCAACAAAGCCAGACGCGAAACCGTTTCAGCCAGTCACCTCACAGTAGGCTTGCAGTGCGGTGGCTCGGATGGATTTTCCTCAATTACTGCGAACCCGGCATTGGGTGCGGCTATCGATATTTTGGCGCGTCACGGCGGCACAGGCGTGTTGTCAGAGACACCAGAAATTTATGGCGTCGAGCATACCTTGACTCGCCGCGCTGCGAATAAGGCCGTTGGTGAAAAACTGGTCGAGCGCATCCGCTGGTGGAAAGATGTCTACTCAGTCGGTCGCGATGTCCAGATCAACGGGACCGTGAGTCCTGGCAATCAGGCGGGCGGTCTGGCCAACATCTTTGAAAAGTCACTCGGCTCTTCGATGAAAGGTGGCACAGGGCCTCTGATGGAAGTCTATAAATACGCCGAACCGATGACCACCAAGGGCTTTGTATTTATGGATACGCCAGGCTATGACCCAGTCTCTGCAACGGGTCAGATCGCAGGCGGCGCAAACCTGATCGCTTTCACCACAGGCCGTGGATCGATGTTTGGCTCCAAGCCCGCACCCTGTGTCAAACTCGCGACCAACACACCAATGTTTAACCGTCTGCAAGATGACATGGATATTAACTGCGGTGAGATCATGGATGGCACGGTGACCGTGCAGGAAATGGGTCAACGTATTTTTGAATTATTTTTACGCACGGCTTCGGGTGAGGCATCCAAGAGCGAGATCTTAGGCCTTGGTGATCACGAATTCGTGCCATGGCAGATTGGCATTATGGGTTAATAGGGCGACTGCTTTAACGCAGTCTGCGCAAAGCAGGATTAGATTCAGATTATTTGTCTGAATC
>CAIPID010000164.1 GCA_903865015.1 uncultured beta proteobacterium
AGACATCCCAGACTTGCACATCGGTGGCAAAACAGCGTTGGCGTGGCGTGGGACTCGCCATAACCTTGCGCATCAGGAACGACTCACTCTTTGGGGACAAAAGACGGGGAGGCCTCCAAAGTGGTTTACAGAGTTGTTCAACGTCACATACCAATCCACCAACATTTTTGACAATAAATTACCAAAAGACTTCGGCTTAGCTGCAATTCCAGGTGGGGATCCAAAAGTCATGGTGTCCGTTCAGGAAAGAGCATTGTTAGAGCTCTTCAGCGACGCGGGCAAGCTCCAATCGCTAGAGGAAACAATCAATTTGACCGAAGGGACACGACATCTTCGTTCAGAAGTCCTCGAAACTTTATTAGCACATACAACGCGAGTGAAAGTTGTACGGTTAGCAAAAACCTTGGCGGAGACTCTTGAGCTTCCGTGGCTGGATATTGCACGAAAACATAACGAGCGGCTTGGAAGTTCGACCCGATGGATTGCCGTGACGCGTGACAAAAATATTCTTCGCCTTAAAAAATGAAACCTGCTTACATTCAGACTGTCAATTTATTGCTAGACATTGCACCCGAAGTATTCCGCACACACAGATTTGCAATGAAGGGGGGTACAGCACTGAACCTGTTCGTTCAGGACTTACCAAGGTTATCGGTAGACGTTGACGTTGTATTCATTGATCACAAGCCGAACAGAGAAACCGCACTTTTAGAAATTGCTGAGGAGCTCAATCGGATAGAGTCTGCAATCAAAGCCATGGGATACGAGTCTAATATCAGGAAAAACCAAGGTGATGAAGTTAAAATATTTATCTTCAGTCATAGCGCAGCCGTTAAGGTTGAAGTGAACTTCGTTTTTCGAGGAACAGTCCTTCCTACACAAATACTGAGCCTATCAACCAAGACGCAAGAACTGTTCTCAAAAAATATCCAGCTCCCCGTACTTTCTCCCTCGGAACTCTACGGCAGCAAGCTCGTTGCAGCGATGGACAGACAACACCCACGAGATTTTTTTGACGTACAAAAAATGTACGAAAGTCATGGACTCACCCCAGAAATTTTGGATTGCTTTGTGGTTTATCTCGCGGGTCACAACAGACCACTACACGAGGTTTTATTTTCTAAGCCGCAATTCATAGCAGAAACATTCAAAAACGAATTTGAGGGCATGACTTCAGTGCCAACGAGTTTGGAAAAACTGATCAGTACGCAGGAAAAACTGATGGCAGAACTCCCGAAAGCTCTAACGAGTAGACAATGCGATTTTCTACTTTCACTGGTCCAACTCACACCAGACTGGTCACTTCTTCCATGCAAACACATACAGGATATGCCTGCCATCAAATGGAAAATGCAAAACCTGAATAATCTGAAATCAAACAATCCTAAAAAATTCAAACTGCAGCGTGAAGAGCTTGAGGCAAGACTTCAAAAAATAAACTGTAATTAAGCTTTCCGTTATAAGCGCGATACTTCAAAGATTAAACCCCTCCCCGCAACACAGGCTGACTCCGCCACCACACCACCAATGACGCAGGCAGCACAAACAACCCCTGCACCAGCAGAATCACCGCGATCACACCAGCTGCCGCATAATGACTCGCCGCATAAAACGCCAGCGGCACAATCAACGCCGCGCCAACCAGCATGACCCACACCAGAGGTTCTTTTTGAAACGCTCTCAACTGCGCTGCGAGCGA
>CAIPID010000165.1 GCA_903865015.1 uncultured beta proteobacterium
CTCTGCCCAGTTTCACCCGGAGCTCGCGGTCAAACCATTGGTTGAGTCCAACAGGCTCGATACAAAACCTCTGACCGTATTTCTGGCACCTGAGGCAACGACTTCTCTGGGCTTGCTTAAAAAAGCTGGCATCGCCGCATTCAGAACACCAGAGTCTTGTGCGGATGCGTTAGCGGTATTTTTTGAAAATCGCGGTGCCGCGCCTGCCACACTCACCCCGATCGTCTGGCCTAAAGAGCTTCCCCAGCAAGGCTTGCTGACTGAACATGAGGCAAGCGCAGCCTTTGCAAAACTCGGCTTGCCTGCATCGCCCTCTCAACTGGTACCGATTGACCAGCTAACACACCAGATCTCATACCCCGTTGTTGTAAAAATCTCCTCACGCGATGTGCCACATAAAACAGAAGCTGGCGGGGTCAAAGTCGGCATCAAGGATGACGCCTCCTTTGCCCAGGCCGCACAGGAGATTCGAAGCAACGTTCAGAACTATGCACCCGATGCACGAATCGATGGCTTACTCGTGCAACAGATGCAGGGCCGCTTGCTTGAGCTCATCCTCGGCTATCGCAATGATGCGTTAGTCGGGCCAACCGTAATTCTCGGTGCAGGTGGCATCACCGCGGAAATCTCTCCCGACTTTGCGATCCGCCTCGCACCTGTCACGTTGGCACAGGCTCACGAAATGATTGATGAGGTTCGCATCACAAAACTCGTCAAAGGCTTTCGAGGCTTGCCAAAAGGTGACTGCGATGCGCTCGCGCAAGCGGTGGTTAACTTCTCCAGCCTTGCCGCAGTCAAAGGCGTTGAGGTCCTTGAGGCTGAAATCAATCCCTTGTTTGTTCAGGAAAAGGGTGTGGTCGCCGTTGACGGCTTGGTACGTCTGGCAGACTAAGCATGCAGACACCGAACAACCCGAGAGCACTCACCCACTTTTTGGGGATCGGGCAAATCTGCTCATGGGGAGCGTTTTATTACGCGTTCCCCATGATTGCGCTCGCGATGCAGGGCGATCTGGGCTGGACCAAATCAGATCTCTATGGGGCACTGACTCTCGGACTCCTCATCTCTGCCGTACTGACCTTCCCGGTTGGCGTCGCGATTGATCGCGGTTACGGTCGCAATGTTATGGCCGCAGCCTCTGCCGCCACGGCGATCCTGATGGTGCTTTGGTCATTCACACAATCTCTGACGAACTTTTATATCCTCGCAGCAGGTATTGGTGCTTTGCAAGCGGCGATTCTTTACGAACCTGCCTTTGCCATCCTGGCCAGAAGAGTCGGGCCGCTGAACTCACGCGCTGGCATCACAAGTATTACCCTGTGGGGCGGATTTGCGAGTACTGTTTTTATTCCTTTTGAACAGTTCTTGCTCAATGGTTGGGGCTGGCGCGCATCACTGTGGGCACTGGCGGCAGTCAATATGATTTGCGCAGCGGGGTACTTATATTTTGTCCGCCCGCAACTCGATGTGGTGCATACCTCACATGCAAGCGCCAGAGCGGCTAATAACACGCGCGATCAAAACATTGTGCGCGAGGCCTTACGTGGCCCGGTCTTTTGGTTACTGCTGGTCGCCTTGACGATTTACGCGGCTATGATGTCGACCTTTACTTTCCATATGTATCCATTGCTGCAAGAAAAAGATATCACGACCAATGAAGTCGTACAAATCATTGCGGTGATTGGCCCCGCGCAAGTATTAGGACGCCTGCTGGTCAGCCGGTTCGCACCTAGTCTGTCCATGCGTGTGCTGGGTTCGATACTTGTCGGTATTTTCCCGTTTGTCTTTTGCTTGTTACTTAGCGACACCGAGTCATTCTGGTTGCTCGCGAGCGTATTCGGTATATATGGTCTGACCAACGGTGTGTTCACAATCGTACGCAGTCAGGTTGTGCCTGAAATGCTCAGCCAGCATGCTTACGGCGCACTCAATGGGTTGCTCACCATTCCAGTCACGATCGCACGCGCGGTGGGCCCTGTTGTAGCGGCCTGGCTGTGGGCGATTGATCAGTCATACCATATCGTGATCGAATCAATTGTCTGGTCCTCCCTGTTATTAGCGATTAGCTTCTGGTCCGCCGACCGCGTCAGCCGTGTGCGAGCACGGAAAAACTCCTGATATCTTTTCACCAAGGTCATTCCTATATGTCAACCCCTACCCCTGCCAACTTTTCTGCTGAAAACAATTCCATCGTCTCAATGGATGCGTGCGATCTGTCGCGCAGCATTCATGCACGCGAGATTTCCTGTCTGGAAGTATTGGATGCGTTTCACGATCAGATCGACCGCTTGAATCCGCTTGTGAATGCGATCGTCGCCAGACCTGAAAGAGAATCCCTGCGCGAGATCGCCCGCGAGCGTGATACTCAACTGTTACGCGGACAAAGTATGGGGCCACTGCACGGTATACCTCAGGCACCAAAAGATATTGCGCCTGTCGCGGGGATGATCACAACTAACGGCTCGCCGATTTATAAAGATCAAATCACAAAAATTGACTCTGCGGCGAATGCAAATGTTCGGGCGAGCGGTGCGATTTTTATTGGTCGCACAAACTCTCCTGAATTTGGTCTGGGTGGCCACACCTATAATCCCGTGTATGGCATCACCCGCAACGCTTTCAATCCAACGCGCTCAGCGGGTGGCAGTAGTGGTGGTGCTGGTGTGTCGCTCGCTTTACGTATGCTGCCCGTAGCGGACGGCTCGGACATGATGGGGTCGCTGCGCACACCTGCGGGCTATAACAATGTCTTCGGATTTAGAACGTCTCCTGGCTGTGTGCCGCACGGCCCCGGCGAAGAAGTCTTTTTTCAACAACTCAGCGTCACCGGAGCGATGGCGCGCAACATCCCCGACCTCGCCATGTTGCTTTCAGTCCAGTCAGGCTTTGATACACGCCTGCCGTTGACGCGACGTCAGGACGATCCACGTAAATTCAACGCTCCTCTTGAATGCGAGCTCAAAGGCAAGCGCATCGGCTGGCTCGGCAATCTTGGTGGTCACCTGCAAATGGAACATGGCATGCTTGAGATAAGCGAGCAATCGCTCTCGCATTTCAAAACTATCGGTTGTACGGTTGAGTCTGCTGTACCGAATTTCGATTTTGAGCAGCTCTTTCAAGCCTGGATGACTCTGCGCAGCTTTGCCTTTACAGGTGAAAAAGCTCCGCTTTACCAGTCAGACGAAAAACGCGCGTTGCTTAAACCCGAAGCGATATGGGAGATCGAACGCGGCCTCAAACTCACAGGTCCCGAGGTATTCAATGCTGCGAAAGTGCGTACAGCCTGGTATATGGAACTCAATCGTTTATTTAAACAATACGATTTTCTGGTGATGCCCACCTCGCAAGTATTCCCGTTCATCGCCGAGACACACTGGCCAAAAGAGATTGCAGGCAAAGCGATGGACACGTATCACCGCTGGATGGAGGCAGTTGTGCCGGTGTCTATAGTGGGGCTGCCTACTCTCGCCGCCCCTGCTGGTTTCAATGCCGAAGGCCTGCCTGTTGGGATTCAGATCATCGGCCCACAGCAAGCAGACTTTGCCGTCTTGCAAATGGGACACGCCTACGATCTCGCTAGCCAGTACAGCAAGATTCGTAGCCCGTTACTAAATAGCTAAAAGCTTGACGCAACGAATAACTAAACACAACACTGCATACATCATTCATAAGGATCGTCATGAGCTCCCTTTCAAGACGCACAAGCATAAAAATCGGACTGGCAGCACTCACAACTGCAGCGACGGCAGGCGCGGCGCAGGCGCAAGCTCAAACCACGTCAACCAAAACGCCTTTCAAAGTTGATCAGGTTTTCATACCTATTGCGGGAAGTCAGGAAATGTTTCCGGTCCGCCGCATTTATTGCATTGGCCGCAACTATGCCGCGCATGCGCGCGAAATGGGTTCAGATCCTTCTCGTGAACCACCATTTTTCTTTCAAAAACCGACCGACGCTATTCAATACGTCGCCCCAGGCCAAGTTGTTGATCATCCATATCCCTCACTCACTAAAAACTATCACTACGAGGTGGAATTGGTTGCGGCACTCAAATCCGGCGGCAAAAATATCAGCATCGAGAAAGCTCTCGACCATGTCTATGGCTATGCATTGGGCCTGGACATGACACGTCGGGATTTACAGCGCGCCTTGGGAGACCAGAAAAAACCCTGGGAAATCGGCAAATCCTTTGACCACTCGGCGCCTATTGGTCCAATCTATCAAGCCGCTGCACTCAAGAATTTCTCAAAAGAAAATATTTCCCTGAGTGTCAATGGCGTCATCAAACAACAAGCGACACTCGATCAGATGATCTGGTCCGTGGCCGAGCAAATTGCCAAACTTTCTGAAGCCAATGAGCTTTTTGCTGGCGACATCATTTATTCAGGTACGCCTGAAAACGTTGGGCCGGTCGTGAAAGGCGATGTGATCCTGTGCAAACTTGATCAATTGCCTGATCTATCCATCAAAATCGTATGATCCGATTTCTGCGATTCATTCTGGTTGTTTTACTGTCTGCCAGCCTTTGGGCTTGCGCAACCAAACCACCCACGGTCGCAGAAGGCTTGGAGTTATACGATGCCGGCGACTACACGAAAGCCTTTGGGATGCTGAATCAACTTGCGCAGGGTGGCAATGCGCAGGCGCAGCAAGCACTCGGGGTGATGTATGAAAACGGTCAGGGGATCCGGAAAGATGAAAAACTAGCGCTGACTTTTTATCGGCAGGCGGCGGCTAACAATAACGAAAGTGCCCAATATTTGCTCGCCAACCTACTAGAAAAAAATTCAGGCTTGACCAACAACCATAATGAAGCCCTCAAATGGTACCGCCTTGCCGCCAGTAATGGCCATCCAGGGGCCCAATACCGTATGGGACAACTTGAGATGACGGGCATCACTGGCATGGCTCCTGACCTGCTCAAAGCCAGCTACTGGTTTGGATTGGCTGCGGCGCAAGGCGATCCCCAGGCGCAGCTGCAGTACGGGCTGATGATGATGCAAGGTCGGGCGGGGACTTCGGATCGTGTCCTGGGCTATATGTGGATAGAGATTGCCCAGGGATTGGGCGATAACGAGATGATCCAGACTGCACTTCAGGCTGCAAAATCACTCTCTGCCAGCGAGCTCGTCACAGCAAAAAAAATGGCCAGTCAGTGCATCAAACAAAATTATCAATCCTGTCATCGCTTGACACGTTAAAATCGCAGTCATGACAACAACAGCCAACATTGCACTCGTCACGGGAGCAGCCAAGCGACTGGGACGTGAGATTGCACTAGATCTGGCACGCGCGGGCTGGGATCTGATCGTGCACTACGGCCACTCGCAAGAGCAAGCCCTTGAGACGGTCAGGATGGTAGAGCGTCTCGGGCGGCGCGCTGTGGCGCTCCAGGCCAATCTCGCGTGCGAGACCGAGACAGCGTCCCTCATCGCGCGCTGCATCGCGGCCATGGGCATCCCAGATTGTCTGGTCAACAGCGCATCGCTGTTTGACTACGATACCGCGCAGAGTTTTACACAGCATCAACTTGATCTGCATATGCGCATTAACGTGGGTGCGCCTGTTGCACTGGCACGCGACTTACACCGGGCACGCCTCGAATCGGGACAGACCTTCGCACATCCGGGCGTCGTGATTAATTTGCTTGATCAAAAACTGTCGAATCCAAACCCTGATTTTCTGACCTACACGCTTTCAAAAGCGGCACTCGATCACGCCACTGTCCTCCTTGCGCAAGCGCTCGCTCCTGCTATGCGGGTCGTTGGACTTGCACCTGGCATTACCCTGGTATCGGGGGATCAGACTGCAGACAGCTTTACGCAAGCCCATACCATGACACCCTTGGGTTACTCTTCATCTCCAACCGATATCGGTCGAGCCGTCGTATATCTTGCCAGTGCGCAAGCAGTCACAGGGACGACCCTGTATGTCGATGGCGGGCAACACCTTCAATCATCGGGACGTGATGTCATGTTCCTGACTAATTAGAATCTGACTCAATGACTTTTCAAACAATGCCTACCGCCGCCCTCGCCAATTGCCGTCGCTTGTTTCTCAAGGACTTTGTCATCAACATGAACATTGGCGTGCATGATTTCGAAAAAAAGGGTGAGCAGCGAGTCATCGTGAATGTCGATCTTTATATTCCGCTTGAGCTCAACACGCCCAGCGCGGATGACCTGACCGAAGTCGTCGACTATGATTTTATGCGCCAGACGATTGCCGACATCATTGCGGATGGTCACATCCAGCTCCAGGAAACGTTTTGCGATGAAATCGTCAAACGTATGCTGGCCCACCCCCGCGTGCAGGCGACACGTGTTTCGACCGAGAAACCCGATGTCTATCCTGACTGCCTGGGTGTGGGTGTTGAGGTATTTCGCAGTAAATAAACTTACTGCGAGCGACCTTGCATGGCACTGATCGTTTTAACAAACGCTTTAGTGCTGACCGAGGTCTCACCATTGAAGGGCTGGTCGTAGATAAACACGACCGACATGAGTGCAGCAAAGGCCATCATCTGGACTGCAAAACCAAACACACGAATCGGTGTGAGTTCAACGAACAGCGTCATCACAATCATGGCGCTGAAGGTCAGCCCCACCATCAACCAGAATATACCTGCAAGCGCAGTCGAGGTACTTTCAAGACGGGCCTCGCGGGCCTCGGCAATGTCATCGGCCTTTTTAACCATCTCGGTATAAATCACCGACTGACGACCTGGCTGTGGTTGTATCGCAATCACACCCTTTGAGATCGGCACAAACAACTCGCGTGTTTTGTCGCTCCCGTGACCCTCGCTGAGTAACGGCCATTCATCATTGACGATCGAGCGCGTATAGGCCATCAGGCTTGTTCTCAACTCGGCAACCGAAGGATCACCGTAACGCACCATCATGCGGTCCATATTATTAATCAGGGAGGCTTCTGCCGCTGCGGCACCCTCCGCACGGTTGTAATTACCAATCACGGTGACCATCGAAAAAGCCAGGACCAAACTACACATGGCAATCACTGTCGCCCTGGCAGAAATCAGAAAGTCATCGGATTTTTTAATTTCATCCGGGGTTCTTGGTTTCTGAAAAAAAGGCACCATTTTTCTGATGGCATACACAAGAACCATCACAAGCACCCCCATCAGGGCAAACAACATCACAATCGTTGGATCTGAAAGGGAATAAAGAAAAGCAATCATTACAAAACATTCCTTTTTATTTAAATGTGATTGTCTGGCCGACAGCGGCCCGATGAATGCTTAATACAA
>CAIPID010000166.1 GCA_903865015.1 uncultured beta proteobacterium
GCAGCCCAGGGCAAAGCAGGCCTCACGCAAGCCGTTCGGTACAAGCATCAGCATGTTATCTGTGGTGCGCACGACAACAGGAATCACCAAAATAGCAAGCGCAAACGCACCGGCCCAACCAGAATAATGTCCGACTTGCGAAACATAGACTGCGTAGATAAACAAACCAATCACAATCGAAGGCGCAGACAACAACACGTCATTCAAAAATCGTGTTGCTGGGGCGAGCCAACCACGTTGACCGTACTCAGCCAGATAAGTGCCCGCAAGAATCCCGACAGGCGTGCCGATTGCAGTCCCCACGCCCACCATCACAAAGCTACCGAGGATAGCGTTAAGTAAACCACCAGCCTGACCAGGGGGTGGCGTACTTTGGGTCAGCAGCGTGAGCGAAAGTGCACCACCGCCCTTGATGAGCAGCACAGCAAGAATCCAGCACAACCAGAACAACCCAAAGGCTAGCGCAGCAAACGAAAGGCCGAGCATGATCTTATTTGTGAGGTGACGACGGCGATAGACCCAGTTATCCGAATGCAGCACAGAGGTCGGTGGCGTTAAGGTTAATTTCACATTGATATTCATGATTTTTTACCTTCTGCCTGATTCATACGCATCAACATCATTTTGGCCAAAGCCAAAACAACAGTGGTAATCAGGAACAAGATCAGGCCCAGTTCAATCAAGGCAGATTTTTGCAAGCCACCTGCCTCGTTAAATTCGTTAGCCAGTGCCGAAGCAATCGAGTTACCTGGTGCAAAAAATGATCCGGGCATCTGAAAGGCATTACCGATCACAAAGGTCACCGCCATGGTTTCACCCAAAGCACGCCCCAAACCAAGCATTATTCCTCCGATCACACCTGAACGCGTAAAAGGCAACACAACTTTCCACATGACTTCCCAGGTTGTGCCGCCCAACCCATACGCGGACTCTTTCAACATGGGGGGGACGAGTTCAAATACATCGCGCATCACTGAGGCGATAAAGGGCGTGATCATGATCGACAAAATCAGACCCGCAGTAAAGATACCAATACCGAAAGGCGCGCCAGAGAACATCCAACCGATAAAGGGAATGGGGCTCAAGACAGCAATCAAACCAGGTTGGACGTATTCCTGGAAAAAAGGAACAAAAACAAACAATCCCCACATACCGTAAATAATGGAGGGGATCGCGGCCAGCATTTCTACAGCGGTACCGATCGGTCTGCGCAACCAGGCCGGTGCGAGCTCCGTCAAAAACATGGCGATTCCGAAAGACACGGGAATCGCGACAGCTAAAGCGATAAAGGAAGTGAGCAACGTGCCGATGACTGGCACAAGCGCGCCAAACTCACTCTGCACAGGATCCCACTCGTTGGTCCACAAAAAGGACAAACCGTATTTGGCAAGCGTGTCCTGGCTGCCGTAAATCAGCGACACCATGATGGCGGCCAACAAACTGAACACCAGGAAGGCAAAAGTCCGTGTGACGAACTTGAAAATCGCATCGTGAATCGGTCGCTGAATTTTCTTCATAAGGCCTGCGAATCAAACATGAAAGATAAACCCCTGAATATGCACGATGTCACATTCAGGGGGTAAAGCTTTAGAAATTACTTCAGCAATGGCTGACCATCAGCTTTGAGGGTTGCTTTCCATGCTGCGCGGATCTGGTCCGTCACATCTTTAGGCAAAGGCACATAGTCCATATCGGCTGCTGTCTTGGCACCTTTTTCAAAGGCCCAGTCAAAGAAAGCGATCGTGGTACGGCCGTTTTCTGCTTTAGACTGGTCTTTGTAGACGAGAATAAAGGTTGCGCTCGTGACAGGCCATGAATCAGCACCAGGCTGCTCAGTCAGTACAACGCCCATACCTGGTGCGCTGTCCCACTTTGCATTGGCGGCTGCCGCTGCAAACGCTTTTTGTTCAGGCTGCACAAAATTACCTGCCTGGTTTTTCATTTGCGTCCAAGCCAAAGCATTTTGCTTGGCATAGGCGTACTCGACGTAACCGATCGAGTTTTTGAGCTGCTTAACGTAGGCAGCAACACCTTCGTTACCCTTACCACCCTGACCTGCTGGCCACTTAACAGCCTTGCCCTCACCGACTTTTTCTTTCCAGTCAGCGGATACTTTAGTCAGGTAATTGGTAAAACCAAAGGTTGTACCTGATCCATCCGAACGGTGCACAACGATGATGTCCGCAGCAGGCAATTTCAGATCAGCATTCAATGACTGAATGGCTGGATCATTCCATTTTTTAACTTTACCGAGAAAAATATCGGCAAGTAACGTACCCGTCAGCTTGAGCTGGCCTGGCTTGATACCCTCTATATTCACAACAGGTACTGTGCCACCAATCACGGCCGGGAACTGCATCAGACCGATTTTGTCGAGCTGCTCGCCGCTCATTGGATCATCTGTCGCACCAAAATCAACCGTTTTAGCAGTGATCTGCTGCACACCGCCGCCAGAGCCAATCGACTGGTAATTTACGGCGTTACCTGAAGCAACTTTGTAGTCAGCGGCCCATTTTGCGTAGACTGGGAAAGGAAATGTCGCGCCAGCACCAGTAATGTCGGTCGCTTGTACGCTCAGAGCTGCCAAACCGAGCAACACGCCTGAAGAAATCTGAATCAATGTACGCTTAATCATATGCGTCTCCTCTTTGTATCAATTAAATAAAGAAAAAATGTCTATCGAACTGATGCCATATTAAAGACCAATAATGACCGCTTTATGACAGTCACAAACAAAAAAGACCCACACTGGGGTCTTTTTGCCTGTTCGTTTGTAACCAATTGATTTTTATTAACTTTTCCCCAACTCCACCATCAATGACTCATGCAAATTAAATTTAGCTTTACGGTTTTTTAACAGAATATAGCTGCCGTCAGGCTGTTGCAACCAGACGCGACCATTATCTTTGAGGGCAGCACTAAAGGCCTCGTTGATCACGCGCTTTTTAAGAATAGGATCCAGGATGGGGAATGCGATTTCGACACGCCGGAAAAAGTTCCTGTCCATCCAGTCAGCAGAGGACAGATAAACAGATTCGGCGCCCTGTGCGTAAAAATAAAATACCCGCGAGTGCTCTAAAAACCGGCCAATGATTGAACGCACAGTGATATTTTCTGACAGTCCAGGTACGCCGGCACGCAGCGCGCATACACCTCGCACGATCAAATCAATCTTCACACCCGCCTGGCTGGCTTTGTAGAGCTCCTGAATGACGATCGGCTCGAGCAAGGAATTCATCTTTGCCATGATCTGTGCTTTTTTACCGGCACGTGCTGCCCGCGCCTCTGCGCGGATTTTTGCAACCACAGAATCATGCATGGTGAAAGGGGATTGGAGCAAAAGTTTTAAGTTACGTCTCGCACCTAAGCCCGTTAATTGTGAAAAC
>CAIPID010000167.1 GCA_903865015.1 uncultured beta proteobacterium
ATTCTGCCGAGCTTGCTCAGTAGCTTGAATCTGCGCTTGTGCTGCATTCAGATTATTAAGCTGCTCTTGCTGAGTTTGTGCGTTTGCGATGGAGCTTGCCATCAGGCACAGGGACAAGATTGTTTTTTTGATCACGGCGTGACTCCTTGATATTACGGACAAGGAACTTCATTATTTGGCTGGATGCGGGTTTCTGTACTGTAACCAGTCGAAATCACAAGCGCAGTGCCAAGTTTGAATTCACACATTTTCCCAACTTGTGCGGAGCTGAGCATGCGGTTGTTTTCAACATAGGTGAGCTGCACACCGTCAACAAGCGTTTTGTCCGAGACCATTGTTCCTGCAGCTGCACCGACAACTCCACCCGCTACTGCACCGACGGCGGCGTTGTTAGAGCGATTACCTGCGGCACCACCAAGAAGGGCGCCGATGATCGCTCCACCAATTTGTGCAGCTTGTTTTCCTTGTGAATTGTCGACTTCGATCTTGGCAGGATTGATGGCCATGATCTGCACCATCTTGGCTGCTTGCGCCTGATTGACTTGCCCTTGTCGATACACATTGGCTTTGTACTGATCACCAGAAGCGCAACCTGCTAAGGTCATAACAGAGATGAGGAGTGATGGAGCTAAGATTTTTGAGCGAATCATGTCGTCGCGCGTCCTAATTTGTTTTTGTTGGATGGAGTCAGGCGAATCAGCCCGAATTAAAAGTATTGCAGTCAAACAAAAATGTACTCCAAAATGACAAGTTTTAATCTCTTGTTTGTATGACTTAGCTGTAATTTTATTAAATCAAGCTTTATAACCATTTTATTTGTTTTGCACGCCTAAGGGCATTACAAAGTAGTAATAAATGCTACATGGTGTTGAGACAAGCCTTACAGGTTATCATCACAAAAAACTTCTATTAGGGGATCTGAGCATGAGTCGCGCTTTTCGTATTGCAGTATTAGCAGGTGATGGTATTGGTAAGGAAGTGATGCCAGAGGGTTTGCGCGTGTTGCAAGCTGCGGCAACAAAATACAAGCTGAATCTCGAGTTCCGCCATTTTGACTGGGCCTCTTGCGATTATTACGTCAAAACAGGCCAGATGATGCCTGATGATTGGAAATCTCACCTTATTGACTGCGATGCGATTTATTTTGGCGCGGTTGGCTGGCCAGATATCGTTGCTGACCACGTATCTCTGTATGGTTCCTTGCTAAAATTCCGCCGCGAATTTGATCAGTACATTAACCTGCGCCCTGTGCGTTTGTTTGATGGCGTTCCTTGCCCGCTAGCAAACCGTAAGGCTGGTGATATTGACTTCTTTGTTGTGCGTGAAAATACCGAAGGCGAATACTCCGCCGTTGGCGGCAAGATGTTTGAAGGCACTGATCGAGAAATCGTCCTCCAAGAATCCATCTTTACCCGAGTAGGTTGCGATCGCGTGTTGCGTTTTGCGTTTGAAATGGCATCACGCCGCAAACGTAAACACCTGACCATCGCCACCAAGTCCAATGGTATTGCCATCAGCATGCCTTATTGGGATGAGCGCGCCGCTGAAATCGGCAAAGAATATCCTGGCATCACGACCGACAAGCAGCACATTGACATTTTGTCAGCACGTTTCGTGCTGCAACCCGACCGCTTTGATGTGGTTGTCGCATCGAATCTGTTTGGCGATATTTTGTCAGACCTGGGTCCTGCTTGTACTGGCACAATCGGTCTCGCGCCTTCGGCCAACCTGAATCCCGACCGTACATTCCCATCTTTGTTTGAGCCTGTGCATGGCTCAGCACCAGACATCTACGGCAAGCAAATCGCGAACCCGGTTGCCATGATCTGGTCGGGCGCGTTGATGCTTGAATATCTGGGTCGTGGCTTGCCCGAAGCAGAGCAAAAGCCTTACCTCGACGCGCATGACGAAATCGTAAAATGTATCGAGAAAATCCTGGTGACAGGCCCTCATACACCCGATCTGGGTGGTAAGGCTTCGACCAGTGATATGGGTGCAGCAATCAGCAAGATGCTTGCCTAATAATTAGACGCGAAGAGAAAGCTCTCTGCCTTGAGAGTTTTCTCTGACAGAATTTGCCGCTAAGAGCAGATCTGTATTCAGAGGAGATAAATGATGTCCGTACCAAATCACAAGCGACGAACGATAGTCACCGCGGGTGCCACGGCTGTTGGCATCAATCTTTTGGGGTGTCGTGCAGCGCTTGCACAAACTTATCCCAACCGTCCGATTACCTTTATCTGTCCTTGGCCTGCGGGCGGAACCTCTGATGCAACGATGCGCGTTCTCGCGCTGGTTGCTTCTCGTGAACTCGGCCAAACCGTCGTAGTGGAGAATCGCGCAGGTGCTGCCGGCATGATCGGTGCCAAAGCACTGGCGAGTGCGAAACCAGACGGCTACACGATTGGTCAGCTAGCGTTATCTGTCACCCGATTCTCACAGCTCGGTACAGTTCAAATTGATCCGTTAAAAGACTTTACCTTTCTGGGTATGGCGTCTGCACAAACCTTTGGTGTGGTTGTGCAGCCAAGCTCTCCGTTTAAAAACCTGCAGGAACTCGTCGCCTACGCGCGCGCGAATCCCGACAAACTGACTTACTCCACGTCAGGCGTTGCAGGCCAAACGCATATCGGTATGGAAGAGTTCGCCCAAGCGGCCGGAATTAAATTACGCCATGTTCCATACAAGGGTGGGGCGCCAGCGTTGCAGGGTTTGTTAGGTGGCCAAGTCGACATGATGGCTGATTCAAGCTCCTGGGCCTCTTTGGTTGAGTCAGGTAAGTTGCGCTTGCTCGTGACCTGGGGGGCAGAGCGCCTAACCAGATTTAAAGATGTACCGACCTTGAAAGAACTCGGTTACGGCGTGATCAATGATGCACCTAACGGTGTGGCGGCACCTGCAGGCCTGACGCCAGAAATTGCCAAAAAACTTGCACGTGCTGTTGAGATCGCCGTGAAAAGTGATGAATTCAAAATCGCTTGCGAAAAAATTGATGCGCCGGTCATTTACATGAATCCTGAAAAGTATCGACAATATTTCGCTGATACCTACCAAAAAGAAACAGTCTTGATTGAAAAACTTCAATTGAAAAAACTGCTCGAAAACTAACATCAATATTTATCTGGATAATCCTCATGCCCGATTACACAAATCGTTTTAAAGCATCTCTGAAAGCAGGCAAAGCAAACATTGGTTTGTGGGTCTCCATCCCTGATGCCTTTACCACTGAAATTTGCGCTACAGCTGAATTCGACTGGATGTTGCTCGACGGTGAGCACACCCCCAGCGATGCGCATACCGTGCTGTCTCAGCTGCAAGCCTGTGGGGCTTACAGTACACAGGCAGTTGCCAGACCACCCGTTGGACATACGCACCTGATTAAACAATTGCTTGATGTGGGTGTGCAGAATCTCCTCATCCCGATGGTCGATACACCAGAGCAAGCGCAACAGCTTGTGGGTGATGTTCGTTATCCCCCTCAAGGAAATCGAGGCGTCGGCTTTGGCGCTGCGCGCGTTTCGCGTTGGGGTGCACGTAAAGATTATGCCCAAGGCGCGAATGACGAAATCTGTCTGCTTGTGCAGGTGGAGACAGCCCTTGGATTATCCAATCTGGATGCGATTTGTCAGGTCGAGGGTGTCGATGGGGTTTTCTTAGGTCCCTCAGACATCTCGGCCGCACTTGGCTATCTGGGTAGCCCCGGACATCCTACCGTTGTGGCTGAAATCGAGCGCTGCATCGCGGTCATCCTTAAACACGGCAAAGCCGCAGGGATTTTGACACCCGACCGTGCATTAGCTAAACGCTATCTCGAGCTGGGTTGCACCTTTGTTGCCGTAGGTGTCGATGCAAGCCTGCTCGCAAATAGCGTGCGGGATTTAAAGGCGCACTTTAGTTAAACAAACGTAAAAACTGAATCGTGATCATCAGAATTTTGCGTCATTGTATTCGATGGCAATCTCACGAAACCGCGCTTCGGTCTGGCTAAAGGCGGCAACGATGTCTGGATCGAATTTTTTACCAGATAGCCGGTAGATTTCAGCGCAAGCATCTTCGTGCGTCCAAGCCTTTTTGTAAATGCGATCAGTCGTCAATGCGTCATACACGTCAGCCAGGGCCATTAACCTTGCCTCGAGTGGAATGTCGGCCTCGACGAGTCCGCGTGGATAGCCGCTTCCATCCCAATTTTCATGGTGTCCCCCAGCAATTTTAGCGGCGATATTAAACAGAGAGTTTGGCTCTTGATCAACGCTGGCAGTCGATAACAAAATCCTCTCGCCAATCATTGCATGAGTTTGCATGATCACAGTCTCGTCTAATGTGTGTCGGCTAGGTTTGAGCAAAATATAATCCGGAATGCCAACCTTGCCCAGGTCATGCAGCGGCGCAGCTAGTGTGATTTGCTCAATCATTGAATCAGAGAGTAG
>CAIPID010000168.1 GCA_903865015.1 uncultured beta proteobacterium
ATGGAACGCAGGCAAAGTCGAGCTTCTCTTGGTCCATCCCAAGTCGGCCGGCCACGGGCTCAACTTGCAGCACGGCGGATGCCGCATGGTCTTCGTGTCCTTGCCCTGGTCGCTCGAATTGTTTGAACAGACAGTCGGGCGCCTGCATCGTAGCGGCCAGCGGCATGACGTGTGGGTCTACGTATTGATGACTGAGAAGTCGGTCGATGAAAAAATCTGGGCGGCGTTGCACGACAAGCGCGCCATATCTGAAATTGCAATGGAGGAACTGAAATGAAAGAAGCATTGAAGCTGGCGATTGAGGCGGTAGAAGAAGCCGTTGATTGTGCAAAACACGGATACATTTCAAATTATCTTGATGATTGGGAGAATGCCATCACCACCATCAAAGAAGCCTTGGCACAGCCAGAGCAGGAGCCTGTGGCGTGGCTTGATGAATACGGCAATGCGTTTCCTTTGTCGGCAAAGCATTATTCAGTTGTTGGTAAACATTGGAAGCCTCTCTACACCACCCCACCACAGCGCAAGCCGCTGACGGATGAGCAAATAGACAAATTTATTGAACAAGTTGAAGACATGGTTGGCAGTACGCCATATGCGTGGGACATTGTTCCGCCAAGAAGTCTTGTAAGGGCAGTCTTAAAAGCCGCCCGCGGCATCAAGGAGTAATCATGTTTCATGTCCACGGATTTTTAGACAACAGAAAAGCAATCAACTCAAGGATGGAATATCTGCCAAGGGTTGGTGACACCATGCGATTTGCTGGGGAGAAGTACGCCAAAGTAACCGAGGTTATTTGGTGCATGGATGAGCACAGCAACATGGGTCAACGAATAAACATTCGCATTGAATCGGAAGCCGCCCACAGCATTAAGGAGTAAGACATGGGCAAAAAGAAAAAAGAAGTTACTTGGTGGGATGCCGAGCTAGATGGGATGTCTGACCGTGAAAAAATAGATGCGGTTTGGCCCGAACATGACCGTACAAGCTGTGATGACAAAAATCTATACAACGCAGGGTCAATTGCATTGCGCCATCGGTGCGAACGCTGTGAGGCACTCAGCCAGCTTATGTTTCAAGAACTGCGCGAAGCCGCCCAAGGCATTAAGGAGTAAGACATGAAAGGCGCTAGAGAACTAGCCAAACAAGAAGGTTTGAAGCACTATTTCACGGGTTTGCCATGTAAGCATGGGCACATTGACAAACGCCAAACGTCAGACGGTACTTGCATGGCTTGCTCTAGAGAAAAGTCAGCCAAGTGGACATTGCTTAATCGCGAAAAGTATCTTGAACTAAAGGCCGTTTCAAATGACAAACGTAAACACAAAAATCAAGCATACGCTCGGATGTGGAGACAAACAAACCCTGAAAAGAAAAATGCTATTGAAGCAAATAGAAGGGCATCAAAGCTGCAACGAACACCAGTGTGGGGCAATCATTCAAACATCAAAATGTTTTATGAAGTGGCAGAAGTTCTAAGCCGTGGCGGTGTGTTGTTTCACGTTGACCACATCATTCCATTAAAAGGTAAAGAAGCCAGCGGATTTCATGTGGAAAACAATCTTCAAGTCTTGCCTTGGCATCAAAATTTAAGAAAAGGGAATCGTTTATGAAAATTGCAACAAGTGAACTTGAGCATTTGCGTGAAGAAGTAAAAAACTGCCATCGCATCATCAAGGATTTACAAAAGAACCGTGAGTTTGTTGGGCTGACGGATGAGGAAAAAGCTGAACTATGGGAAGTTAGCCGCGCCGCTTTGCCAAGATATGCAACTTATGCAAGATTAGTTGAAGCCAAACTCAAGGAGAAGAACACATGAAACGAATAGACTTATACAAACAAAAGCTGAAAGCCGCGAAGGCGGAGCTGCCGATGCGTCAGCGCCAGTACAACTCGGCAGTTCGGCATCTGAATAAAACCGTAGCAACCATTTACGAACTGGAGAAAAAAATTGACCACCTGGCGAAGCATTAACCACACCCTGAGCAGCAAGACTGAAGCAGAGGTCTTGCAGATGCTGAACGAGGAAAAGAACGGCGCAAAGCGCATCACCATCCTTGAGCGCCTGCACCAACGCTACAACACCTTGCGCGTCGCGCGCGAACGAATCGAACTTTTGAAAGAGGCAACAAAATGAATTTCATCTACACACTACTGCGCGTGCCAAACGCCGACGTCATGGCCG
>CAIPID010000169.1 GCA_903865015.1 uncultured beta proteobacterium
ATCAATGCATCACCGGCCGCATTTGCAGGCGAGCTCGCTGCACTCCCTGCCCCCGCAGCAATGCCCTGGGCTGACGACACTGCGTCTTTGCACCAAAGCTACCTGGCCTGGAGCGATCCCGCCCCAATCAAGACACCAGGCGCCGTGCAGATGGGTGGCGTGATGGAGTATCTGGAATCGCATTTGCCTGCAGATGCGATCATGACCAACGGTGCGGGTAACTTTGCGACGTGGTTGCACCGCTTTCATCGTTTTACAGAATACGGCACACAATTAGCACCGACCTCAGGTTCGATGGGTTACGGTTTGCCTGCGGCCGTTGGTGCAAAGCGCCTGTCACCCGAAAAAATGGTGGTCTGTTTTGCAGGTGACGGTTGTTTCATGATGCACGGGCAAGAGTTTGCCACGGCAGTGCAATACAACCTGCCAATTATTGTGCTGATTATCGATAACGGTATGTATGGCACGATCCGTATGCATCAGGAAAAACATTATCCTGGACGTATTTCCGCCACGCAATTGCAGAACCCTGACTTCGCAGCCTATGCGCGCGCGTTTGGTGGTCATGGTGAACGCGTCGAGTCGACAGACCAGTTTGCAGCGGCATTCGAGCGTGCCGTCGCAAGTGGCAAGCCTGCGATCGTTCACTGCCTGATCGATCCCGAAGCAATCACTCCCACCACGACAATTTCCAAATTGCGCGCAGCTGCGCAAAAGTAATTTCTACACTGCGGGCACTATCCTGTGCCTGCAGAGCATTTGAATTTGTATTCATATTTGATCTCTGGAGCATTTCATGGCCGCTGAAGCCTCATTTAACTGGGAAGACCCTCTCTTGCTGGACAGCCAGCTGACCGATGACGAGCGCATGGTGCGCGACGCCGCCCGCTCGTACTGTCAGGATAAACTGGCACCACGCGTGCTCGAGGCTTTCCGTCACGAAAAAATGGACACCAGCATCTTCCCTGAGATGGGAGAGCTGGGTCTGCTGGGTGCAACCATTCCAACTGAGTACGGTGGTTCGGGTCTGAATTATGTCTGCTACGGTTTGATCGCGCGCGAAGTCGAGCGCGTTGATTCGGGCTACCGCTCAATGATGAGCGTGCAGTCTTCACTCGTCATGGTGCCGATCAACGACTTCGGCAGCGAAGCTCAAAAACAGAAATATCTGCCTAAGCTCGCGACCGGTGAGTGGATTGGTTGCTTCGGTCTGACCGAACCCAACCACGGCTCAGATCCAGGCGGCATGGAAACGCGTGCAGTTAAAACATCCGACGGCTATCGCATTAGCGGCAACAAAATGTGGATCACCAACTCGCCTGTCGCAACTGTATTTGTTGTCTGGGCAAAATGCGTCGGTGGCGACTATGACGGCCGTATTCGCGGATTCATTCTTGAGAAAGGCATGAAAGGCCTGTCCGCTCCTGAGATTCACGGCAAAGTGGGTCTGCGCGCCTCTGTGACTGGTGAAATTGTGATGGACGAAGTTGACGTAGGTGAAGAGCAAATGATGCCTGGTGTATCAGGCCTCAAAGGACCATTTACCTGCCTGAACTCAGCGCGTTATGGAATCGCCTGGGGCGCACTGGGCGCTGCTGAATTCTGCTGGCATATGGCACGCCAGTACACACTGGATCGCAAACAGTTTGGTCGCCCCTTGGCTGCCAATCAGCTCATTCAGAAAAAACTTGCCGACATGCAAACCGAAATCACACTGGCGCTGCAAGGCTGCCTGCGTTTAGGTCGTATGAAAGACGAAGGTACTGCTGCAGTAGAAATCACCTCGATTATGAAACGTAA
>CAIPID010000170.1 GCA_903865015.1 uncultured beta proteobacterium
AAATGAACCAGATGCTGTTGCTGCAGGTGGATGTCACAGCGAATGATGAGGCGGATCGTGCACTTCTTAAGCGATTCAGATTGTTTGGACCACCTGGCATTATTTTCTTTCAACCCGGCGGCCTAGAGCAACGCGATATTAGAGTTGTCGGGTTTCAGGATGCGGCACGTTTTGCATCAACACTTGATCGCATGTTTAAGTAACTCAGGATTTCATGTCTACCTCCGCTGTTTCCGGTTCTTCGAATTCGCCTGCCCCCCACTCCAGTGCACCTAATTCAACTACGCCCGTCATTATCTTGCTCGCGCTCGCTGCATTTGCCAGCGCCAGTGCGTTCAGAATTTGTGATCCGTTGCTGCCCGTGCTGGCCAATGACTTTGGCGTGCGAACCGCGCAGGCATCAAACTCCGTTACGTTCTTTGCGATTGCCTATGGGGTGATGCAGTTTTTTTACGGCCCGATGGGGGATCGTTACGGTAAGTTTCGCGTGTTGTCGATGGCAACACTCGGTTGCGCGTTTGGTAGCTTGTTGACAGCGATGGCACCCACACTGGATATGGTGGTCATTGGCCGATTGATTTCAGGCGCAACCGCTGCAGGCATTGTCCCGCTCTCGATGGCGTGGATCGGTGACAACGTTCCTTATGAACAGCGACAGGCAACACTTGCCAGGTTTTTGCTTGGTTCGATTTCCGGCATTGCGGCAGGTCAATTCATGGGCGGAATTTTTGCTGACACGATTGGCTGGCGCTGGACCTTTGTGGTGATGGCGGGTGTCTACCTGGTGGTCGGTACCCTACTGATTTCAAAAAGAAAATCTGTTCCCGAAAAAATTACGCCTCCTGGTCAGCGTGGCAATTTACTTGCGCCGCTTAAACAAGTCCTGTCCTTCCCTTGGGCACGGATCGTTATTCTGACCGTGTTCCTTGAGGGGGCATTTGTATTTGGCCCCCTGGCTTTTGTGCCGGCTTATTTGCATGAGCATCATGGGATTGCCGTGTCCTGGGCTGGTGTGATTGGTGGTCTGTTTGCTGCAGGCGCATTGATCTATGCGTTGCGTGCCAATCAGCTCGTCAGCCTCTTAGGTGAAAGACGTCTTGCTTTATATGGCGGTGGCACGATCGCTTTGTCTTACACAATCTACTGGGTCTCAGGCACCTGGCACTGGGCAGTGCTGGCAAGCATCCTGTCTGGTTTCGGTTACTACTTGTTGCACGCAGTGTTGCAAACCAATGCCACGCAAATGGCACCCGCTGTGCGCGGAACTGCGGTTTCGCTGTTTGCTTCTTTCTTGTTTCTGGGTCAGTCCGTGGGCGTGACCGCCGCGGCGTTACTGGTTGATGCTGCAGGGCTGGGAGCGGTTTTCCCGGTTGGGATGGTCGCTGTGCCTCTGCTTGCGTATTCGTTTGCCTGGAGGCTGCGTATTCGCGCCGCACAAGCTGTGCAGGCGTGAATAGTTCGCTTGACGCATAAATCTTTACTTGCTTTCGCGCAGCAACTTCGCTGCAGCCACCGCAAAGTACGTCAAAATCCCATCGGCACCTGCTCGTTTGAATCCGAGCAGTGATTCCATCATGACTTTGTCATGATCGAGCCAGCCGTTGGCGGCCGCTGCCTTGAGCATGGCGTATTCGCCACTAACCTGATAGGCAAAGGTCGGCACATGGAAAGCGTCTTTTACACGGCGCAATACATCCAGGTAAGGCATACCGGGCTTGACCATCACCATATCGGCGCCCTCGCGCAGATCGGCGGCGACTTCGCGCAAGGCCTCGTCGATATTGCCCGGATCCATCTGGTAGACCAGTTTGTTGGATTTACCCAGGTTGGCCGCGGAGCCTACCGCATCACGGAAAGGACCGTAAAACGCACTGGCGTATTTAGCTGAGTAGGCCATGATGCGCGTATGAATCAGATCGTTCGACTCCAACGCTTGCCGAATGGCGCCGATACGACCATCCATCATGTCGCTGGGAGCGACGATATCGACACCGGCTTGCGCTTGGACTAAAGCTTGTTTGGTCAGGATGCTTAAGGTAATGTCGTTGATGACGTAGCCGTTTTCATCAATCACGCCATCCTGGCCGTGGCTGGTGTAGGGGTCGAGTGCGACATCGGTGAGCACGCCGAGCTCGGGAAAACGTTTTTTGAGCTCTCGCACCACACGGGGCACTAAGCCATCAGGATTCATCGCCTCGGCACCGTCGAGTGCTTTGAGCGAGGGATCGATCACCGGGAAAAGCGCCATCACCGGGATGCCGAGCGCGACGCACTCCTCGGCAACGGGCAGCAAGGTGTCCAGCGAATAGCGATTGACGCCTGGCATCGAAGGGATTGGCTGAATAACGCCTTGACCTTCAATGATAAAAACTGGATAAATCAAGTCATCTACGGTGAGTGAGTGCTCACGTACCAATCTGCGGGAAAAATCATCACGACGCAGACGGCGAGGACGGCTGGAGGGGTAATCAGCTAAAACGAGATGGGGAGTTGTCATGGCACGACCTGTGGAGAGATCCAGTTTTCGATTTGTTGTGTGGCTTCTTCGAGACCGATGCGAGCCGTTGCTGAGAACGCAACGGCATTGAGCGCACCAATATCAGCAAGCTCTTTTTTTACTGCAAAAATGGCCTTGATGCGCTGACCATAGGGAAATTTGTCGGCTTTGGTGAGTAAAGCCATGACTGGACGGCCTGTAGGCGCGATCCAGTTTGCCAGTCGGCGATCCAGATCGGTCACGCCACGGCGGATATCGATCAGTAGCACGATGCCAGCCAATGAGGCGCGTGATTGCAGGTATCCACCCAGCACATCGGCCCATTCTTCGCGGGCGCGGTGGGCGATCGAGGCGTATCCATAGCCTGGCAAATCGACCAAAAACCCTAAATGACCCTCAGGATCAAGCGGATCGGGGATGCCAAACATGTTGATCAGGCGCGTGCGACCAGGTGTTTTGCTGGAAAAAGCCAATCTTTTCTGGTTGGCCAGCACGTTAATCGCTGTCGATTTGCCGCAATTTGAGCGTCCGACAAAGCAGACTTCCGGGGCGCCAGGCTCTGGTAACTGGTCCAGACGGGCAGCGGAAGTAAAGAAAGAAGCACGGTGCAAAATGGACACGGAAGGGCCAATACAAATGTTGTAAGACCCTATTGTATAATCAGCGGCTTAGATAGCTATATATATAGCTGTAGATTCGATATCTCCGAGGTCTTCAATGAAGCGTGTGTTGTCTCGTGTAGTGTTTGCGAGCGGTGTGTTGCTTGGCATCACAGCCGTATCCCCCAGTTTCGCTGCCGATGCAGCGGGCCCTGCAAAGCCTGATGCCGCCAAAGGCGCCCAGCTCTATGAGCAGGGTGATGCCGCGCGCGGTGTGGTGGCCTGTGTCTCCTGCCATGGCGCAGCAGGCAACAGCACCATCCCTGCCAATCCTAACTTGGCGGCGCAGTCGCACGAGTATCTGTACAAGCAGCTCGTTAATTTCCGTGTCGCTGAGGGTGCTAAAGAGCCACTGCGCAAGGGTGCTGATGGCGCGCCTTCGATGATGACGACGATGGCGACGCCCTTGTCTGATGCGGATATGCGCAACGTCGCATTTTTCTTGTCACAGCAAAAGCTCACCGAGCCAGCGACAGCGACCAACGTAAAATCCGTTGAACGTGGTCAGAAAATCTGGCGCGCAGGAATCCCCGAGCGCAACGTTGCGGCCTGTGCTGGTTGTCACTCGCCTAATGGCGCAGGCATACCCGCCCAGTTCCCACGCCTGGCCGGGCAGTTCCCCTCCTACATCGAAGACCAGCTCAAGTTATTCCGTGCCGGTCATCGTGCCAATGGCCCGATGATGAATCAGATCGCAGATCGCATGAATGATGCAGATATCAAAGCTGTGTCTGATTACGCTGCAGGCTTGCGTTAATTCAATTTCAACCCAGCAGAGTTTTGCCGGGCGAATTGATCAAAGGGGGCGTCTATTAGACACCCCCTTTTTTTGTGAAGAATTGTGTGACTGCTGCCGCGAAAAATGTTCAGACAGGTATGCTGGAGCTATTGAGCTCCATGCGCTTTGCAATCAGCTTGCTGGTATTTATTTGCCTCGCAAGCCTGATTGGTACGGTGTTGCCACAAAATAGATCGGCGGGCGCCTATATCGATCAGTTCGGACCATTCTGGTTTGAGGTGTTCGACAAATTTTCACTCTGGCATATCTATAACAGCTGGTGGTTTTTAGTCACGATGACCTTCCTCGTGACGTCTACGAGTTTGTGTCTGATACGTAATGCGCCAAAGATGTTGAAAGACGCGCGCTCGTTTCGCGAACACATCCGTGCGTCCAGCCTGCGTTCGTTTCATCACAAAGTTGAGCTCGATACGACCCGCGATCTGCCAAACGCTTCTGGGGCGGTGCAGGCCTGGCTTAAAAAACAGGGTTACGCCGTACGCGTGAAAGACGAGGGCGATGCACAACTGCTCGCAGCCAAATGCGGCAGTGGCAATCGTCTGGGCTATATCTTTGCTCACGCCGCGATTGTGATTATCTGCGTGGGGGGGTTGCTTGATAGCGAGTTACCGATTCGCGTGCAAGTATGGTTGTTTGGTAAAGCCCCGATTCTTGAAAACATGCTGATTGTCGATGTTCCGCCGTCGGGTCGACTGTCGGTCAACAATCCAAGTTTTCGTTCCAACGTATTGGTCCCTGAAGGCGGCGAACGTAACGCTGCCATTGTCAGCGTAGATGATGGGGCATTGGTCCAGCCGCTGCCCTTTACGATCGGCCTGAAAAAGTTTTTTGTTGAATATTATTCAACGGGTATGCCGAGTCGCTTTGCCAGTCTGGTCGAAGTCATAGATCCGGACAACGGTAAAAAATTTGAGGCCACAATCGAAGTCAATGAACCTTTGCATTTCAAAGGCGTAACGGTCTATCAGTCCAGCTTTGATGACGGCGGCAGTAAAGTTGCACTCATGGGTTACCCGCTCGCAGGGACTAAGCCATTGACCTTTGAGGTCAATGGCCAGGTCGGTCAAGTGAGCGATGTGGCGTTGGGCGACACCGGTAAAAGTGTCAAACTCGAAGTCACCAAACTTCGCACCATTAATGTGGAAGACCTCACAGGCGGAGATCCCACCGCACCGAAAGAGTTTGGCGAACACGTTGCATCGGTAACAGGTAGCGCCGCGTCCAAACAAAACAAAAATCTGAAAAACGTTGGCCCCAGTATTGAATATCGCCTGATCGATCAAAGCGGACAAGCGACCCTATTTAATAACTACATGTTGCCTGTCGAGATGGATGGTCATCAGGTGATCCTGGTCGGCGTGCAAGAGCCAGGTAACCCGGGCTTTCGTTATTTGCGTATCCCCGCTGACGATAAAGCATCTGTAGCCGAATTCATGGATTTGCGTGCTGCCCTGGCAGATCCTACGGCACGCAAAGAGGCTGTCCAGCGTTTCGCAAAATCCTACGCTGGCAGTACAAGCGACCAACAGGCACTCGAGGGCTCCGCTGCGCGTGCATTGGATACATTTGCTGGCGGAGGGTTGCAGGCGATTTCTAAATTCCTCGAAACCAATGTCCCGCCCGCTGAGCAACAGCGCGCAGCTGATATCGTCATTCGTTTACTCGGCTCCTCGATGAGCGAGTTGCGTCAGGTTGCTCGCGCGCGCGCAGGATTGCCGGTTCTTGGCACTACACCCGCAGATCAGGAAAAAAACATTGCCTGGTCGCGTATTGCTGTGGCCGCACTCTCCGATATCTCGCTCTACCCAGCACCGATGCTGTTCACACTCAAGTCTTTTGAACACGTGCAGGCCAGCGTTTTTCAGGTCAGCCGTACGCCAGGCAAAATGATTGTGTATATCGGTTGCCTGCTTTTAGTGATCGGCATCTTTACGATGTTCTATGTACGCGATCGCCGCATTTGGGTTTGGTTGCGTCCTGCAGAGGGCACATCAGGCACGCGTGTATTGGCTGCGATGACCTCTCAAAAGCGTACACTGGATTTCAATCGTGAATTCGACCGGTTCAAACTGGCGCTGTCGCGCTTGAATTCTTCTGAGCGATCAACCTGATTTATTGAGATTTGCCATGACTGAATCCGTCTTAGCCCCTGTAAATGACTGGGACGACTTGTCCGAGTCCGGTGATGCCCGTGTGATGCGGGGCCGCCCGAACTGGACCGATGCTTTATTTTTCCTGTTGCTTGCGTCGGGTGCCGCGTATGCGTTGATGCATTTCAACGATTCGATGGATTATTACGAGCAAATCATTCTTTGTCTGGGTGTGCCGCTACTGACCTGGATGGGTTGGCTGTGGCGTCCGTTACGCACATTAATGTTGGCCTGTGGTGCGAGCGCGGGTTTTGCGATCTGGCTTTATCACGGCGATCTGGCGCGTGCCGAGCAGGTCTTTCTTCTCAAGTATTTGTTGTCCTCTCAATCCGCAATTTTGTGGATGTCTGCACTTTTTGTGCTGGCGACTATTTGTTATTGGATTGGCATCGTTAGTTCCACAGCAGCCTGGTTAGGTACTGTGCTGTCCTGGTGCGCCGTGTTTGCAGGCACGCAAGGTTTGCTCGTGCGCTGGCGCGAAGGCCATCTGATGGGTGCTGACATTGGCCATATTCCGGTCAGCAATCTCTACGAGGTCTTCGTACTGTTTTCGCTCATCACGGCCTTGTTCTATCTCTATTACGAACGCCGCTACGCTACCCGCGCGTTGGGTGGTTTTGTGATGCTGGTCATTACGTCCTCGGTCATTTTCCTGCTCTGGTATTCATTCACCCGGGATGCGTTTCAGATCCAGCCGCTAGTGCCCGCACTCAAAAGCTGGTGGATGAAAATCCATGTGCCGGCTAATTTCATCGGCTATGGCACCTTCTCTCTCGCAGCGATGGTGGGTTTTGCTTATCTGGTTAAACAGCATGGCCAGACAAAATCCTGGCTCAAGCTTGCACCGCTGTTTGTGCTTGGTGTGTTGCTTGCCGGTGAGCCGATGGTGTTTCGCAGCCAAGGCTTGTCTGCAACCTGGATGCTGTACTTTGGCATTGGTGCGTTGATTGTCGGCACCATCCTGTTGTTCCGCGGACCGATCGCTGCGCGCTTGCCTTCGCTCGAGGTACTCGATGACATTATGTATCGGGCGATTGCGATTGGTTTTGCTTTCTTTACTGTTGCGACTATCCTCGGTGCATTGTGGGCCGCTGATGCCTGGGGTGCTTACTGGCAGTGGGATCCAAAAGAAACCTGGGCACTGATCGTCTGGTTGAATTATGCAGCCTGGTTGCACCTGCGTCTCATGAAAGGCCTGCGCGGCACGATGGCGGCGTATTGGGCGCTAGTTGGATTACTCGTGACGGGTTTTGCCTTTTTGGGCGTAAATATGTTCCTGTCGGGATTGCATTCCTATGGGACGCTTTAAATAATCTATACCGATTACCCTGCAACGCTTAATCACCATCGTTAACACAACGGAATCGAATCATCGTGACGCCTGCCAGACCCTGGGTTGTTTTAGTTGCCACACTAACTATTCAGGCGCTGGTTGCGATGGCCTTGATGACCTTGCCGGTTGTCGCACCCGTTGTCGCCAAAGATCTTGAGATTTCTACAACCTATGTGGGTGCCTATGTGGCACTGGTGTATTTTGCCGCCATGGTTGCCAGCTTGCTTGGCGGGGCTGCCGTCAAGCGTTGGGGCGCGATTCGCCTGAGCCAGGTTGGTTTGTTGTGCTCTGGCCTGGGCCTATGCCTGTGCGCGGTGCCGCAACCTGCCGTAATTGCCTTGGGTGCATTATTTATTGGTGCAGGATATGGACCAATCACCCCAGCAAGCTCACACCTTCTGATTAAAACAACTCCGCCGAGTCAGTTATCCCTGGTGTTTTCCATTAAACAAACGGGTGTGCCGCTAGGTGGCATGATTGCCGGCGCACTCGTGCCATCACTGGATTTACTGATTGGCTGGAAATGGACCTTTATTGCGGCCGGAGTCGCTTGCTGGTTGTGCGCCTGGTCGGTTCAATCTTTGCGTGCAGGACTGGATGACGACCGTGATCCGACTGTTAAGCCTTCTTTCACAACGACGATTGTGCAGCCGCTGAAGTTGATCTTTGGTCACCGCAGCCTCAAAGTGCTGTCGTTTATGTCTTTTCTGTTCGCCATTTGTCAGATGTCCCTGATGGCCTATTTGGTGACATTTTTGTATGAGGATCTTGGCTGGTCGCTGGTTGCCGCAGGCGTTGCCTTGACTGTTGCCCAGGCTGCTGGGGTCGGTGGTCGGATTTTCTGGGGTTATGTTGCAGATCGCTGGCTAGGCGCGGTCATGATGTTGATTGTCATTACCGTTTTATTAGCTGTCGGTGCGATCGGTACCGCGTTTCTGCGTGCAGATACCTCGCCTTGGTTATTGTTCCCGATCCTGATCGTGTTTGGTGCCTCTGCGATTGGCTGGAATGGCGTGTATCTGGCCGAGATCGCCCGTCAGGCACCCAAGGGACAGGCAAGCGTCGCAACGGGCGGCACGTTATGCATCACCTTTCTGGGTGTCATGCTTGGACCACCCTTTTTTGGTCTGGTGGCTGGCACCGTCCACAGTTATGGATTGAGCTATGGGTTTTTGTTGATCCCTGCGATCATCATTTTTGTTTTACTCATGAGACTGCGAAGCGGCCCTGAGCACTAAATAACCTCAAAAAAGACCTCGGTCGCGGTTTTCTGACGCGATACTCACCGCGTATGGTCGTCAGATTTCGCGCAGTGGTGGACATTCGCCGACAACAATGCGATATTTAGTGTGCCCGATCATTAGGTCGCAACCTGACTGTTAGTCAACACGAGGACTTCTATGCATCATCACGTTAATAAAACATTGCTGCGCGTGGGTTCCGCGCTCGCACTGACCACTCTCCTGGCACTCGGTAATATCGCAGGCGCTCAGACGCGTGGCGGGACGCTCAACGCTATCGTGCAACCTGAGCCACCTATTTTGATGCTCGGCCTCAATCAGCAGGGTCCGACCCAATACGTCGCGGGCAAGATTTATCAGGGTTTGCTGACCTATGACGAAAAACTGCAGCCACTGCCTTCGCTGGCCAAGTCCTGGAAAGTCTCTCCCGATGCGCTGACCTACAGTTTTGAATTGCAGCAAGGCGTCAAATGGCATGATGGCAAGCCTTTCAGCTCAGCCGACGTCGTATTCAGCATCGACCAGTTCTTGCGCAAGATGCACCCGCGTGGCCGTCTGGTGATTAACAAATACATCGACACCATCACTGCGACTGACGCTAACAATGTGGTGATCAAGCTCAAAGAGCCGTTCGCGCCGTTCCTGAGTATTTTTGTCGTCGACAACATGCCAATGGTGCCCAAGCACATTTACGAAGGCACGGATTACGCGACCAACCCCGCGAATCAGACACCAATCGGTACCGGCCCATTCAAATTCAAGGAATGGAAAAAAGGCTCCTACGTGTCACTTGTGCGTAACGACGAGTACTGGAAACCTGGTCAGCCTTACCTTGACGAAATCATTTTCCGTGTGGTGCCTGATGCCGCCTCACGCGCGGTCGCCTTCGAAAAAGGCGATGTGCAGGTCCTGCGCGGCGGTGACGTGGATAACGTTGAGGTCAAGCGCCTGAAAGCCTTGCCTAACGTTGAGATGACCACCAAGGGTTGGGAGATGTATGCGCCGTTGTCATTTATGTTCATGAATCAGCGCAGCGCGCCCTTTGATAATGTCAAAGTCCGCCAGGCTGTCATGCATGCAATGAATCGTAAATTTATTGTCGACAATATCTTTTTTGGCTTAGGTAAAATTGCCATCAGCCCACTGGCCTCAACCACATTATTTTTTGAGCCAAAAGTCACGCAGTACGACTTCAACCTCAAAAAAGCACGTGAGTTGATCAAGGAGTCGGGCGTCAACGTTGGCGCGCGTACCATCAAGATCTTGAGCTTCCCTTATGGTTCGGCCTGGGATCGTCTGGCTGAGTACACCAAGCAAAGTCTCGAGCAGATTGGTTTCAAAGTCGAAATCGAAGCCGCCGATGCAGGAGGCTGGGCTAAGCGCACCGGTGATTTTGATTTTGACCTGACGTTTAACTTCACCTACCAGTATGGTGATCCAGCACTGGGCGTGGCGCGTCATTACCTGTCGACCAATGCGGTCAAAGGTTCGCCTTTCGTCAACAATCAGGGTTACAACAATCCTAAAGTGGATGACTTGTTGAACAAGGGTGCGTCAGCCATCACCAAAGAAGAGCGTCAAAAGCTGTACTCCGAGGCCCAGAATATTCTGGTCAACGAGGTAGCGAATGGTTTCCTGTTTGAAATCGAATACCCAACGTTCTATCGTAAAAATATCAAAAACCTCGTCACAACAGCGATTGGTCTAAACGAAAGTTTTGATAACGTCTGGATCGAAAAGTAAGTAGTCAGTCAATCACACGAGCACCTCTTTACAGGTGCTCGTGTTTTTTAGACTGTGTAGACCGTAGGATCAGGACACACGAATTTTGAAGTTTTTATCTTTTCTTGCCGCGCGACTCTGGAAAGCACTCGGTGTGATTCTGGGCGTGATCGTGTTTAACTTTTTTCTGATTCGTCTGGCCCCTGGTGACCCAGCCAGCATCATGGCGGGTGAGGCGGCGTCCTCTGACCCTGCCTATGTCGAACAACTTCGTCAGCAGTTTGGTTTCGATCAGCCCCTCTATCAGCAGCTCTGGCTATATCTCAAAGGCATCCTGCATTTTGATCTGGGTTACTCCTACCGCAACAAATTACCCGTACTGGACCTGATCCTCGAGCGCTTGCCTGCAACCTTGTTGCTAATGGGTTGTGCGTTTGTGTTTTCGATCGTGATCGGTGTGTTGCTGGGCGTACTCGCCTCGCGTAGCCGATACACAAGTCGTCATCAGTGGCTCGATAGTGCCATCATGACTGGCGCGTTACTCCTGTATGCGACGCCTTTGTTCTGGTTGTCGCTGCTGATGATTATTTTATTTTCCGTGACGCTAGACTGGTTGCCCGCCTTTGGCATGGAGTCGGTCGGTGCGCACTTAACAGGTTGGGCCCATGTGGGCGATGTGGCAACCCACCTGGTGTTGCCGGTCGTCTCGCTCGGATGTTTTTTTATGGCCGTCTATGCGCGGCTCACACGCGCATCGATGCTCGAGGTCATGGGGATGGATTTCATCAAAACCGCGCGTGCCAAGGGCGTGCCAGCCGGTCAGGTCATCCGCAAACACGTGTTGCGCAACGCCTTGCTGCCGGTCGTGACTTTTGCAGGCATACAGCTTGGGCAAATGGCCGGTGGCGCTGTGCTGACTGAGACCGTGTTCGCCTGGCCAGGGATTGGACGTCTGATGTTTGATGCATTGCTGCAGCGTGACTATCAACTACTCCTCGGCGTATTTCTCATTACTGCTACCTTGGTTGTCGTGTTTAACCTGTTAACCGATCTGCTGTATCGATTCATTGATCCACGGATCGAATTCGGGACATGACATGAAACAGTTTTTAAAACATTTCGCAAGGAATCGGGGTGCCCTGTTAGGCAGTGCGATTTTATTGATTGTGATTCTGACAGGAATTTTTTGTTCGTTCCTTTTTGAAGAATCACCCTGGATGATGGTTGGTCAGCCCTTGCTGTTGCCGTTTCAGGATATGGAGTTTCCATTAGGTACTGACATGCTCGGGCGCGATATTGCCGCAGGCCTGGCTTATGGCGCACGCGTGTCCTTGATGGTGGGGCTGATCTCAACCCTTGTTGCGGTATGCGTAGGGGTATTGGTAGGCGCAGTCGCGGGCTACTACGGCGGCTGGATTGATGATGCCATGATGCGGTTTACGGAATTTTTTCAGACCATCCCGCAGCTTGCAATGGCAGTAGTGCTCGTCGCGATTTTGAGCCCGTCGATTTATTCGATCGTGGGGGCGATTGCTATTGTGTCGTGGCCACCCGTTGCCAGACTGGTCAGAGGTGAATTTCTTTCGCTCAAGCAACGAGAGTTTGTGCAAGCCGCCGTCGTCATCGGTCAGCGTCCGAGTCAGATTATTTTTTCGCAGATATTACCCAATGCGATTTCCCCTATCATCGTTACAGCCTCGCTGATGATTGCGACTGCGATCTTAACCGAGTCGGCGCTCGCCTTTCTGGGGCTGGGTGATCGCAATATGATGAGCTGGGGTTTCATGATTGGCGCATCACGCACGATGTTGCGCGAAGCACCCTGGATGAGTGTGATGCCGGGTGTGGCGATTTTGTTGACGGTGCTTGCGATTAATCTCATTGGCGAGGGACTCAATGATGCGATGAATCCTCAGTTGCGCAAGCGTGGGGAGTCGTGATGATGGATTCTTCAGATCAAACACGTCGTACAGTTCCTTTGTTATCGATCCAGAATTTATCAGTCGCGTTGCCTGCAGGGGGCGATCGTCCGTATGCAGTCAAGGATATTTCGTTCGAACTCAACCCTAACGAAATACTTTGCATCGTAGGTGAGTCAGGTTCTGGTAAATCCATTAGTGCCAATGCCATCATGGGCTTGCTTCCCGCTTACCTGAAGCCCCAGGCGGGTCGTATTCAGTTTCGCGATCAGGACTTATTGCAGCAGTCAGAGCAAACATTACTAGGCTTGCGCGGCAAAGATATTGGCATGATTTTTCAGGAGCCGATGTCAGCGCTGAATCCGGTGATGAAAGTCGGTGACCAGATTGCGGAGGTCATGCAGGTACATAACGCCTTTGCCGGACCTGAGCAAAAATCCAGGATTCACGCACGCGTGATGGAGTTGCTGGAGTTGGTGGGTTTGCCGGATCCACAGTCGTTGCAATATGCCTATCCTTTCAGACTCTCGGGTGGGCAGCGTCAACGTGTCATGATCGCGATGGCGCTCGCGCTCGAGCCTGCGATCCTGATTGCCGATGAGCCAACCACGGCGCTGGACGTCACGACGCAGGCGCAGATCCTCAAGCTCATTAAAGACATCCAGCGCTCCATGCAGATGGCAGTGATGTTCATCACCCATGATTTTGGAGTGGTGGCTGATATTGCTGATCGCGTCTTAGTGATGGAAAAAGGACTGCTCGTCGAAACAGGATTGGCTGCAGAGGTACTTAATGCGCCAACGCATCCTTATACGAAACGTTTGATCGCAGCGGTTCCGCACGGCACGTCACGGACCTCCATCGCAGACGATGATTCGCAGTTGGCAGAGATCACGCAAGCTCCGGTATTACAAGTGAAGGGTTTGAAAAAAACCTACATTACCGCACGCGGCATGTTCGTTAAAAAACGCGTGGTGCATGCCGTCAATGCAGTGAGTTTTTCTGTCCTGCGCGGGCAGACCCTTGGCATCGTCGGTGAGTCAGGTTCTGGTAAATCAACCATTGGCCGCTGTCTGCTCAAGCTCACCGGGATCGACGGCGGACAGATGCTTTTCCATGGCCAGGACATCGCGCCGCTCAGCGCCACCCAGTTCCGCTCCATGCGCCACAAGATCCAGATGATTTTTCAGGATCCCTTTGCCTCGCTCAACCCCCGCCATACCGTGGGCCGCATCCTGACAGACGGACCGGTCGCAAATGGTGTGCCTTACGCACAAGCCGCCTTGCGCGCGCGCGAGTTGCTCAAACTCGTCGAGCTCGAAGAGTCCGCTTTTGATCGATATCCCAATGCATTTTCGGGTGGTCAGCGCCAGCGTATCGGCATCGCGCGTGCGCTGGCATTAAATCCGGAATTGCTCGTGGCAGATGAATCCGTCTCTGCGCTCGATGTGTCGGTGCAGGCGCAAGTTTTACGCTTACTGCAAGACATACAGCGACGTTTGGATGTCGCGATGATTTTCATCACACATGATTTGCGCGTGGCCGCACAGATCTGCGATCAGATCGTCGTGATGCATCAAGGCAGCATCGTCGAGTCCGGCACCCCTGCAGCGGTATTCGATCATCCTCAGCATCTCTATACACAGACCTTGATCAAGGCTATTCCCGGTCAAGACTGGAAGCCGATGGCCAAACAGACATGAGTGGTTCTAGAGAGCAGTTACAACTCCTCAAGGGTTGCGGGATTTTTTTGTGCTCGTTGAGTTGCCTGTCTGTGCTGGATGTATTGGCAAAAGATCTGGTGTTACGAAACTCCGCACCGCTTGTGAATCTGGTTCGTTACGGCGTGATTCTTACCCTGTCGCTCTCTTTGATGCTATTTAAGCGTGTACCTTTTTATATCAACCCATCCGCGCGTAAATGGTTATTGTTACGTGGTCTCATGCTGGGGTTTGTTGGTATTTGTTTTATGCCGGCGCTGCAGTTCATGCCACTTGGAGAAGCGACCGCCTTATATTTTTTAGCACCCCTGATCATTGTTGTACTTGCACCTGTTTTTCTAGGTGAAAAAGTACATCGCAAACAATATCTCGCCGTTGCTGTAGGTATGATCGGAATGCTGCTCATTGTCAATCCTAGTGGCGACTTGTCACCCATTGGCTCAGGGTTGATGCTGGTGGCAGCATTTTGCTATGCGATGATGCAATTACTCACACGCAAACTCACCGGGCGCGTGATAAGCGAGCAGCAATTTTTCTACACGGCAACCATTTGTGCCCCGATGGGCTTGGTTGTCTTGTTTCTATACTGGCCACAAATCTGGCCGGATACGCATGATATGTTGGAATTGTTGCTGATGGGGATGTGCGGCAGTGCGGGGCAGTATTTATTAATCTATGCTTTTAAAGCAACGCCTGCTTCTATCCTCGCGCCGATCAACTATTTTCAACTTGTACTGGCTGTGATTTTTGGACAACTGGTATTTGGTCATACGCCAGGGTTGCTGTCCTTTATGGGGATTGTGTTGATTGCGGCAGCAGGTTTATCCTTGACGCTCCCCATGTTGACCGCTTATTTGAGAACAAAAAAGATATGAGTCAAAATATGCACCAACCTATGATTGATCTGTTTGTTAAAGCACTCGGCGCGGCCTACGTACTGACTGGCGAGGCGATCGAGGCAAAATACAAGACAGACTGGCAACACACCGCAGTGCGGGAGCCGCTGGTTGTGTTGCGACCGGCAGATACCGCGCAGGTCGCGGCGATCATGAAAATCTGCCATCAGCACGATCACTCCGTCACGGTGCAAGGCGGTATGACGGGCTTGGTCGCTGGCGGCCTGCCTGATGATGGGCAAGTTGTGATTTCCATGGAGCGCTTGAATGGCGTAGAGGAAATCGATCCTGCCTCCTCGACCATGACCGTCTGGGCCGGTACGCCACTGCAGCTGGTACAAGAGGCTGCAACCAAAGCGAATCTCTATTTCGCAGTCGATCTGGGTGCGCGCGGTTCGTGCCAGATAGGCGGGAATATTTCCACCAATGCGGGAGGCAATCGCGTGATCCGTTACGGCATGATGCGCGAGCAAATCCTTGGGCTTGAAGTCGTCCTGGCCGATGGCACCATCGTGACCAGTTTGAACAAGATGCTTAAAAATAATGCCGGCTACGATCTGAAACAAATGTTTATTGGCTCAGAGGGCACGCTCGGCATTGTGACCCGCGCGGTGTTGCGCCTGCATGCGCGCACGCCAGGTTATTTCACAGCCTTCTGTGCACTGGCCACCCCCGATGCTGCCGTGCAGTTTCTCGCGCATCTCAAGCAAACCGGTGGCGCGCTCATGTCCTACGAGGTGATGTGG
>CAIPID010000171.1 GCA_903865015.1 uncultured beta proteobacterium
CTCAGAACATCATGGTTCACTGCGACACAGACTTGGCGCACACCAGCGTAACTTTCTAATACGCGCTGCACTTCATTGAGCTCAATTCTGAAACCCCGCAACTGAACTTGTTGATCACGTCGACCAATTATTTCAATCGCGCCATGAACATCGTATCGAGCAAGATCTCCGGTATCGAATAAGCGCAAAGAAACATTATTCAACTCAATTGTCTGGCAAGAATCTACGATCTCGCCATTGCGCAAATACCCAAGCGCAAGGCCTTCGCCGCCGATCCACAACGTACCAACCACCCCTACCGGAACCAAACGGCGTACGCGATCGAGCACATAAACCTGCTGATTAGCTAGAGGTCGGCCAACCGGTACACCAGCAAAATATAAGGGAGCGCCATCATCGCGCCATGTTGTCGAGGTGATCGTGGTTTCAGTCAGGCCATAAGCGTTAATCAGTGGAACGGCTGTTCGCGCTGCGCGCCAATTTTCAAGCGCCTGCGGACTTGCCCGCTCCCCTCCTATGATGACAAGCCTCACGCATGCGGGCAACACCAGCCCTTGCGCGAGCGATCCTGCCAGGACAGACCAATAGCCCGTCGGTAGATTAAGTACTGTCAATTGATTCAATGCAACATATTCAATCAACGCTGCTGGCTCCAGACTTGCATCAGCAGGCAAACTGATCAGTTTGGCGCCTGCGATAAGTGATGGTAATAACTCTTCAAGATACACATCAAATCCAGGTGCAGCCATCTGCAGAACAATATCAGTATGGGATAGTTCGTAATCTGCAATCACGGCTAACGAATGATTGAGCAAAGCTTGATGAGAGATCACAACCCCCTTGGGGATGCCTGAACTCCCTGACGTATAAAGAATATAGGCCGGATCACTCAAACACGCACGATCAGATACTAAAACAGGCTGACCATTAAACCGGTCAGAAGATTGTGCGTCTACCGATAGCACGTCGATATTGGTCTCGATGCCACGGGACACAAATGCATCATCAACAAGAATGCAACGGGCACCAGAGTCTTTGAGTAGCGCAATAATCCGTAAATCCGGAAGTGCCGGATCAATAGGCACTAATACAGCGCCCGCTGCGAACACCGCGAGCATGGCGGCATTTAACGCACTTCCACGCGACAGACAAATAGCGACCTTTAACCCGCTATACAGGCTGAGCTGTTCACTTAAGCAAGCAACCTCAAGCGATAGCGCAGGATAATTCGGCCATTGCACCATACTGATCAAGCAACCACGATCAGGCAAAGGAATAATCGGTCCAAAGCCCGCCTTGAATGCGGCATTACGCTCATGCTCAGTCAACAGTTCAATCTGATTGAGCTGCTCCGCGGTACATAGCTGTAACAAGACTCTCTTGTAATGCAGAACAAACAACTCAATCAAATTTCGGTGATAACGCGCGGTATCAAAACTCACCTCAAGCAATACTTCATTACCGGGAAGAATCGCCAATGTCAGAGGAAACTGCGTGGTTTCAAGCGTGCTCATTGCAGTGAGCACAACATTAACATCCAATTTAGACAAGGCTTCAGCCGGAAAAGACTCAATCACCAGCGCGATATCAAATAAGGATTGTCTGGGTGCCAGTCCCGCCCACTGGGGAATCATGGCGACGCTGTCATGCTCATGCTCACTCAAGCTCGCAAACTCGACATGCAAACGACTGAGCAAGGACATCACTGACTCTGACTCAGAGAATCCAACCCGAACTGGTAAGGTGTTGATAAACATACCAACCATTGAGTCGATCCCATCCACAGGCGCGGAGCGACCAGAAAGAGTCATCCCAAATACGACATCATTCTGATCAGAATAGCGCCCCATAACCAAGGCAAGCGCAGCTTGGTAGATGACAGCAGGCGTCACGCGCGCAGACTTTGCCGCAGACAACAAGCTTGCACTTTCCTCTGGAGACAACAGTTCACGCACCGACTCTCTTGAGGCGGAGCTCATCGATCCATATTCAATGCTGAGGCACGCGTCACCGGACCAGCTACCAAATCTGTCAGACCAGTAACTCTTTGCTGCGGATTCCGAGTCGTTGGCACTTAGCCAGTTTGCGTAGTCTGCGAACGAGTGGGCATCCAGGCGTTTACTACGGAAGGAAATATTCTTCTGCAGATCATCATAATGGGCAAAGAGCGCTGCCATCAAAATAGGGTTAGACCACCCGTCCAGAATTAAATGATGAATAATAAAAATAAGTTCCTGATCGCCGTTCGGGAGATCAATTGCAATCATGCGCGCGAGAGGCCCGGTTGTGAGGTCAATGCCACTACGCAACTCAAAATTAGCCAAGGTATCCAGCGCATCGTCTACGCGGTCACCATGATGTGTGAAATCCTCAATCCGTACCACGGGCTGCAGTTTACATAGCACAACACCACGCTCGCCGCGCACGACCAATCGCATCATGGGCTCATCAGCGACCAATCGTTGCCAAGCCAACACGAGCATACGCGTATCGAGCGCTCGGAATCGCATACGCAAGAGCGTGACGTAGACCCCAAAGTCACCGTGTAACAACATACCCCGCTGAACAGGCGTCAAGGGGAAACTATTTTTTTCTGAAGAGAATTCAGCGTTGATTGAATGCTTGGCAATCAACTCAGAAATAGCAGTTTTATAGTACTCAGCCAGTTTCTGTATCGTCGAAGTCTTGAATTTATCTGAACTGTATTCAATGGTCAGTGACAGTGCATGATCAATCACAGCGGCATTGATAGCAAGCGCATTGGGACGTATTGCCTCGCGATGATGCATTGGACCAAGATTAGATTGGGCAAGTCCTTTGAAGAGACTGGACGAGTCAAAATCAAAAATACGTCCAAGATAATTAAAAGAAATCAGTCCTTCGCACAGGGCTAGTGCTTGATTGATATGTTGTTCTGGTCCGTGACGTAAAAGTAAAAATTTACGACCCTGGTCAGGCAAAGCGCGCCTGGCAAGTGCGATCTTGACGGGATCACTCTCTGCAAGCGTAATTGGGTAATAGGATGTGAACCACCCCAAGGTTGAGCCAGTCGTAAATGGTGCATCAACCGCATCACGACCATGAACCTCAATATTGACAACGGGAGGATTTATATTTCCCGACCAACGCGCTATTGCAGATTTTAAGGCTGACAAGAGCAGATCATCAACACCGACACCCAGGCGTGACGCGATCGTGCGGGTCAAAACCTCGGTTTGATGCGCATCGACGCTCAACTCAACAGTCTGGGCAAAACCCTCCATCTCAGAGCCCGAGGGCTCATCGTAGGGCATCTCCCAGAGCGGATGCTCTTGGTTGATAGCTTGCCATTGAATACATGCGCGAGCAGACTCGGGAGATAAAGCCCTGTCACCCAGCAATCGCGACCAATCAGCCATCTGACAATCGGGAGAGGACGGCTCTGCTCCCTCGTACACCCTTTCAATTTCTTCCAGATAAATCTGCCACGAAATACCATCCATCAACAAATGATGCGCGATCAAGACAAGCCGATCAAATTCACCAGCTAAACCCTTAACGAGGACAAAACCAAACAAACTGCCTTGCGCCAAGTCAAATTCACTAACCAGTTCAGAAATAGCCCGTTGGGTTAAATCATTCAGAGCAAGAGTCTGCTCTGCAGAAACATCTATATGTTTAACAATCACTGCAAACGCATGAGGCATGATCTCGCTACGCCACTGATTGTCTTGAAAATAGAATCGCGTACGCAATGTGTGCTGAGACAAGGCAAGCTGGGCATGCGCATGCGACAATTTGTCCAGGTCGAAATCTTTAGCAACCAGGACTTGCATCGCCATATTCCAATGTGTGCGTATTGGCATTGAAATATCAAAGAACCAGCGCTGGATCGGCGTGAGTTGTAAACGTATTGGTGCCTGGGTGTTAGTTGACGGCGTGGCAGGGGCAGACGCTCTATGATTAATTCGTGCTGCCAGCTTTAAAATTGTTGGCGCTTCAAATATATCCCGCGCGGTGAAATTCAACCCCTCTTTGCGCGCAGCACCTGCGATACGCGTAGAGACAATCGAATCCCCCCCAGATTCAAAAAAATCTGTATCCAGTGCAATATCACTCGTACGTAAAAAACGACTCCACAAACTAAAAAGAGTTTTTTCAGTCTGAGTGGCCAGCATCAGCGAAGCGCTGTTTGATGCTGACATACTCAGATTGAAAGGTATGGCGGAGGCTGCCATCTGCAACAGTGCTGACTGATCAAGCTTACCGTTTGGTGTCAGTGGCAACCGCTGAAGAAAATGATAAACAGCCGGCCGCATGAACTCAGGTAGTTTTTGAGTACAAGTCTGACGCAAAATGCTCTCATCTACGCCGTACGACGCGATCGGCACAATAAATGCTTCGATTCGTTCTTCTGTCACAACGACAACAGCATGGGAAACGCCAGAACACTGCGCGAGAACAAGTTCAATCTCACCAGGCTCTATACGATTTCCACGTAATTTGACCTGCATGTCAACACGACCGACATATTCTAATTCTCCGTCGGCGAGCCATCGACAGAGATCCCCGGTGTCATAGAGGCACGCTTTGTTCACAACACTAAATCTATCAGCAATGAACTTTTCTGCGGTCAATTCCTCTTGGCCCAGATAACCTGAAGCAACCCCCACTCCACCAAGCCACAATCGACCAACATCGCCAACTTCAACCTCAAGACCGAAATCATCTAGTACATACGTATGGACATTAGGTATTGGAGACCCGATCCGAACAGGGCGTTGCCCATGCTCGACGTGCTTAAATGATGCGCAAATAGAGTTTTCAGTTGGCCCATACGCATTAAATAGATTAAAGAATAAAGACCATTTATCTGCGAGTGCAGGTGATAAGGCCTCCCCCGCAGAAAGTACTGTGCGCAGATGTTCTGTCAAGCGCTCCGGATTGAGAACACCCAGCACAGAGGGCGGCGCAGTAAGAATATGAATGTGATGGGCAATGAGCGTGTTCTCAAGGTCCGTCCCAGGAAGCATTTCCAAGCGATTGCAGAGAACAAGCGTCGCACCAGCCGCGAGCGTAGAGAATATTTCACCTACAGCACCATCAAAACCTGTTGCACAAAATTGAAGTGCTCGCGTTCCCGGGACGCACTGCAATTGTTGCTTAAGAAATTCAATAAAATTGACCACACCATCATGCCGGACCTTGACTCCCTTAGGACGTCCTGTACTGCCTGATGTATAAATAATGTAGGCTAAATCTGCAGGATCAACAACAGGCAAAACCGGTGCAGGATCCGCAGAAGATAACTTAACATCCTTGACATTAAGCGTCTTGTCATCGACGACCAATGCAGCACTACTGGCGGAAACAAGAATCAGCCCAGGCTGGCAATCTTCAACAATTTCGGCGATTCGTTGCGCGGGGTAATTTACATCAACAGGTACATAGGTCGCGCCTGCTTCCAGCGTTGCAAGAATGCTGACAATCATGTCGATTCCGCGCTCAAGCAGTATGACAATGCGATCGCCAGGCAATACACCTTTTGCAACGAGTGATCGAGCAAAGCTATGTACGCGTAACGCTAGTTCAGCGTAGCTTACCTCTTGGCCCGAATGACTTAGCGCTATCGCTTGTGGGAAATTTTCAGCGGCATTAAAAACCATCTCATGCAAAGTGGTTTGAGGATAGACACACTGCGTCGCATTCCAACTCGTCTGGCATTCTTTTTCCTTTACGCCAAGCAAACGAGCATGCGCTAAAGGCTGATCGGAATTCTCCAGCAATTCAACGACCGCATACGTCAGGCGTTTAAGCAAACGCGTAGCGGTCAGGTAATCGATCAAACCGTTTGAATACTCAAGACGCAGGGTTGAACCGTCCTGCGTTTCGACAACGTCCAGTACTAATGCAAATGACTTTCGTTCAAAATCAATTTCCCATGCGTTGAAACTTGAGCCCGTATCCATACCATCCCACTGCTGATATGCAAACAAGCTTTGAAACGGCAAGGACTTCAGACCTGCAGACTTCAGGATGTCAGACAAAGGCAGACCAGCATGCGCTTGGGCATTATGCCAGGACTGCACAGTAGATTCGAGTATGCGTGCGTAGGTAAGTGGTTCCTTCACTGCAATACGCACAGGGATGGTTTTTACAAAATACCCGATCAACCCAGCAGCTTCGGGCAGCGGGCGATCATCCACCGGCACTCCGTGGCAGATCTCATGCGCGCCTGTGTGTCGCATCAATACAGCAGACCATAAAGCCAGAAGAACATTAAATGCGGAGGTGCCGTGCTTGGATGCGAAACTGCGCAGCTTCTGAACATGCTCACGGTCAAAGGTA
>CAIPID010000172.1 GCA_903865015.1 uncultured beta proteobacterium
CTGGCCAGAACAATTCAGTACATAGCCCTCAGCCAGAATGGCGGGCGCAATTGCTGTGCTGGGGTGTCCGGAGAGGGCGACATCGTCATAGTCGAGCGCATGCGCGGCGGTGCCATTAATAAAGGCAGCTTGGGCAGCTGGATGCATCGTATGCGTGAACGGGACGGGGGCCTCGCCTGATCCAGGGTTTTCGCCCAGAAACTTTCGCACGATATTGACGACAGGTTCGTTAGAACCCGCCATCATGGTCGCAATCGTATCCATGATGCCCGTCTTTGCGATGGCGCAGGCCGCCTGCTCATGGCCGCCAAAACTGGGATTGGCGACATAGGCCGCTAATTCTTGGGTTAAACCTGTCATGTTCAATGTCTCCGTACGAATTGTTTTTATATGCTTGCTGATTGATGTGTGGACGATATTAGAACGATCGAGGCATGCCCAGCATGTGCTCACCGATATAAGAGAGCACCAGATTGGTGGAGATCGGTGCGATCTGGAATAACCTTGTTTCACGCCATTTGCGCTCGACATCGTATTCTTTAGCGAAACCAAAACCACCATGGCATTGCATGCAGGCCTCGGCGGCGTGCCAGGTCGCCTCGGATGCCAGTAGCTTACCCATATTGGCATCGTCACCGCATGGCAGGCCTGCTGCAAAGCGAGCAGCCGCACGGCGCAGAATCAGGTCGGCTGCATCCGTTTCTGCATGGGCACGTGCAATAGGGAATTGCACGGACTGGTTCTGTCCGATCGGACGATCAAAAACTTTACGCTCATTTACATACGCGACAGACGTTTTAGTGAACCAGCGCGCATCGCCAATCGCCTCGGCAGACACCAGAATGCGTTCGGCATTCATTCCGTCCAGAATGTATTTAAAGCCTTTGCCTTCCTCGCCAATCAGATTGTCGGCGGGGATACGGAGATTTTCAAAGAAAACTTCTGTCGCATGATGGTTAACCATCGCTTTGAGCGGGCGTATGTCAAGACCTTTGCCTAGTCCATCGCGGATGTCGAGCAGGAAAACAGACAATCCATCGCTTTTCTTTTTGACTTGATCAAGGGGGGTAGTCCGAGCTAGCAACAGCATTAAGTCTGAATGAAGTGCGCGCGAAGTCCAGACTTTCTGACCATTGATGACGTAGCTGTCTCCATCACGTACTGCACGTGTTTTGAGTTTTGTAGTGTCAGTGCCGCTGGTGGGCTCTGTCACGCCAAAAGCTTGTAGGCGGAGTTCGCCACTGGCGATGCCTGGCAGATATTTCTGTTTTTGCTCAAGGCTGCCGTGACGCAGGACTGTGCCCATGGTGTACATCTGCGCATGACAGGCACCGGCATTGCAACCTGAGGCGTGGATTTCTTCGAGAATGACCGCAGCTGCGCGCAATGGCATACCACTGCCACCAAATTCCTCGGGGATCAGTGCGCCCAGATAACCGGAGGCAGTGAGTGCTTTCACAAATTCTGTCGGGTAGGCTTCGCGTGCTTCAAGATTACGCCAGTATTCACCTGGAAAATCCGCGCATACGCGACGAACACCTTCGCGGATTTCCGGATAGTCTTCACCGGTTTCGATACTGAGTAGCTCTGCTGGCTGAGTCATTGTGATTTGTCCTGAATATATAGTTTGTGTATTACGGGGCTGCGGCTATGCGTTGAGCCATCGAAACATAATTGCGCGGCAATCCTGCTTTAGCTAAACCGCCTTGCATGGCAATGTCAGGCAGTGAGCGTGAAATGATCTTGCGCACTTCGATGAGTTTTTCGATGTCAACACCTGTCTCCAGACCCATTGAGTCAAGCATGAATAACAAGTCTTCCATCACGATATTGCCACTCGCACCCGGTGCGAAAGGACAGCCGCCGAGGCCTGCGAGTGAAGCATCGAAGTGCGTCACGCCACAGTCCAGCGCAGCGCTCACGTTAGCCAGACCTGTGCCACGGGTGTCATGGAAATGCGCACCGACGATGATCGGACCGACTTCAGACAGGACTGCTTTGAATACTTCGCGCACCTGATTTGGGTCTGCATAGCCAACCGTGTCGGCGACGACTAGTTCATCGGCGCCAGCTGCCACGAGTTGTTTTGCATATTTAACGACTTGCGAGACGGCCACACGACCTTCGTAGGAGCAACCCAGTGCTGTGGAAAGGCCGCCCACAATGATCGGGCGCTTGCCTTCTGGTTGGCTTTTTACGAGCTCGACAATCGCTTTGAAATCCGTCACGGAGTCCTCGGGAGGCCGACGGACGTTTTTCATATTGTGCGTTTCGCTGACTGACATGACAAAATTCAGTTTGTGAACGCCCAGCTCAATGCCGCGCTGCGCGCCACGCATGTTAGGGATGAGTGCAGCCACGATCAGGTTAGGTATTTTGAGTGCGCCGAGGGTGACTTCTTCTGCGTCCGCAAACTGAGGGATCAGCTTGGGAGGAACGTAAGAGGTCACCTCAATTTCACTCATCCCGGCTGCAGCTTCTGCTGCGATCCATGCGAGTTTATCTGCCGTAGGCATAAATGTTGGATGGATTTGCAGACCATCGCGTAAACCAACTTCTCTTAAGGTAATTTTTTGACGCATGTTGTTCTCTTTATCGTTTTTAATCTGTGCTCAGCAGCCTTTGAAATTGGCTTTGCGCTTTTCGTTAAAGGCGGCTACGCCTTCGAGTCGGTCTTCTGTGCCGATCAAGTGGTTGTAGGCCTCGATTTCAAAACGGAAGGCTGTACGTAATTCCATCTGACCGCCATAACGGACAGATTTTTTGATTTGACGCACAGACAGGGGTGCATTACCAGCAATGGTTTCTGCAGTTTCAAGTGCCTTGGCAAGCACCTCAGAGGGCTCGAGCACAGCATTGACCAGACCATAGCTGTCAGCCTGTGCTGCGGTAAAGGGTTTGCCGGTCATCAGGATTTCTTTTGCGCGACGTTCGCCAATTGCGCGTGGCAAATTCTGTGTGCCGCCTGCACCCGGCATGATGCCTAGCGTAACTTCTGTCAAGGCAAAGCGTGCGGCATTGCTGGTGTAAATAAAGTCGCAGGAC
>CAIPID010000173.1 GCA_903865015.1 uncultured beta proteobacterium
AAGTCAATGCAGGCCCCGGCTTGCTCATGCACATCAAACCAGCCGAAGGCAAGTCGCGTCCTGTTGGACGCGCCATCATTGACCATATTTTCCCCGAGGGCGAAAAAGGCTTGATCCCACTCGTGGGGATCACCGGTACGTACGGCAACGATATCGTGGCCCGCTTGGTGTATCAACTCATGAGTTTGCATGGCTGGCGCACCGGCACGGCGAGTCAGGGTGGGCTGTTAGTTGGAAAACGTACACTCAAGCCGGGTAATTGCGCCAATTGGGACGATGCCAGACGTTTGCTGCTCAATTGCGAGGTCGAGGCTGCAGTCATTGAGAATGATGGTCTTGAAATCTTGCTCAACGGCCTGGCCTATGATCGTTGCGAAGTCGGTATCGTCACGAATATCGTCTTTACCGAAGACATGAAGCGTGAAGATGTCGCACACCATGACTTTGAAAATGCCGAGCAACTCATCAAAATTTATCGTACGCAAATTGATGTCGTGCTCCCAACCGGCACTGGAATTTTGAATGCGGATGACGAAAATGTTGTCGCAATCGCGGAATTTTGCGATGGCAGTGTGACGTTTTTTAGTCCGGACCCAACACAGCCCGTCATTGTGGCGCACCTTGCCCAAGGGCATCGCGCAGTCATCGTGGAACAAGGCAAGATCGTACTGGCTGAGGGCGTCTCGCGCACGGTCTTATGCGATGTGGCGGCCGTCTCCATCACAAACCAAGGTCGTGATATCGAACAGGTCCGCTATGTGTTGGCCGCATCGGCAGCGGCGTGGGCGCTCAAATTACCTGCTGCACTGATTCAGGCTGGTCTTGAAGGCTACACGGCTTAATTTAAGCGCTTAAGGTCTGTCCTTGACAGCACTACCAGCATGCAACAGTGTCCAGCAGGGCCTGTTGCATGTCTTGCGTCGCGAGCTCATGACCACAATGCGGCAGTCTGATGAGCGTTGACGCAGGAACTATCGCATGAATGACTGCGCTATTGTTGACCGGGCACAGCGCATCATTCTCGCCATGTATCAAGGTGAGGTCAACTTTTTTCAGGGCAACCGGCTGCAATAATGCTTCACGGGTCACAAAGCATTTATTAAACAGGTAATGGCACTGAACCTGGTATCTGGAGATGAGCGACTCGCCTGTTTGCAATGACCATTCGGGTGCAGCGTGGGGATAAGCGTTCATCGCGGATTCGAAATGTGCCCAGCGCAGCGCGAGTAAAGATTGCAGCGCAATATCGCTTTCCTGACAAAAAACTCGATACCCGAATTCCAGCAAGGTCTCAGCACGGCTATCCGGGACCGTATGAGTCAGAATCTGCCATTGCGCGAAGCACGACGCGGGAGGATGCCTCATAAACCCATCAATCTCTGCCTGACTGCATAAAAAAGGGCTTCTAAGTACTAAGCGTTCGATGTGCGCCGAATGCTTTTGTGCGTAGGCCAATGCCAGCGCACCACCCCATGAGCCCCCCACAACCGACCATGTCGTCAATCCAAGGAAATGCCTCAACTGTTCCAGATCACTGACGAGATCCTCTGTCTGGTTGTGGGCTAAAGTTTGTGTCGCGAGACTTTTACCGCAGCCTCTCTGATCGTATTGAATAATTAAAAATCGTTCCGGATCAAAAAAACGACGGTGCAAGGAGCTGGCGCAACTGCCTGGCCCACCATGCAGCCACACCACGGGTATACCCTTAATATTTCCACTTAACTCCCAGTGCAAGGCGTGTCCATCGCCTACGGGCAGCCAGCCTTGGCGAATCGGTGACAACCCCGGGAAAAGTTCAATCATGAGATCAGACAAAAAAAAATCAAAAAGTTAATAGAAGAAATCACAAGGATTCTATATACTTTATTCAGTAATTATTTTTATAACCCAAAGGAGACTGACATGACATGGGAAACACCTACTGCGATTGATCTGCGTTTCGGCTTTGAAATCACGATGTACATCGCCAACCGCTAATCGGTTGAACACTAGGCCGGGTTTCAACACCCGGCCTTTTTCTTTTTAGAAACTGTTATGAAAATTCGAGTGCTTGGCTCTGCGGCGGGCGGTGGCTTTCCGCAATGGAACTGTAACTGTCCTAATTGCGATGGCGTCAGACGAGGCACGATCCGCGCGCGCGCGCGGACGCAATCCTCCATCGCGGTGAGTGACGAAGGAGTCGACTGGGTATTAATCAATGCCTCGCCTGATATCCTGACACAGATCAAAGACAACCCTGTTCTGCAGCCTGCCAGACAGCCACGCGACAGCGGTATTGCCGCGGTCGTCTTAATGGATGCGCAAGTTGACCACGTCACAGGCTTATTAATGCTGCGTGAGCGCAACGCACCTTTGCCGATCTATGCAACGGAGCAAGTGTTTGCTGACCTGACGAGCGGACTGCCACTTATCAACACGCTGGCACACTATTGCAAAGTTGAGCGCCATCTCATTACGCCTGACAATCAGGCATTCAGTGTCCCGAAGGTTGAAACACTTGCGCTGATCCCCATCTCCTTGTCCAGTAAAGCACCACCCTATTCTCCTCATCGCAACGACCCCCACCCGGGTGACAATATTGGTCTATCCATCACCGATAAAAAAAGCGGGAAATCTGTTTTTTATGCCCCAGGGCTTGGGGAGATAGAACCGCAGGTTGAGCGAGCGATGCAGCAAGCAGATGTGTTACTGATTGATGGAACATTCTGGACCGATGACGAAATGATTCGCTTAGGCATGTCTGCTAAACGTGCTGCAGATATGGGGCATCTTGCACAGTCTGGCTCAGGGGGGATGATCGAAGTTTTACAGCGCTATCCCGACAAGCGGCGCATTCTGATTCATATCAACAATACAAATCCAATTTTGCGTGAAGACTCCGAGCAGGCCTTATTGCTTGCACGGCACGGCATTGAAGTCGCCTTTGATGGCATGGATATCGAGATCTGAAAATGACTAAAACAAAACCAGCATGGACGCGCGAGGAATTCGAAGCACAGCTTCGCGCCAAAGGCCAGAGTTATCACATTCACCACCCTTTTAACGTGAAGATGAACGCCGGGCTTTGCTCGCGCGAACAGATCCGCGGCTGGGTACTGAACCGTTTTTATTATCAGTGGATCATCC
>CAIPID010000174.1 GCA_903865015.1 uncultured beta proteobacterium
AGAGAGGCGCCTGAGCGCATCGGCGGGCCCTCTGCCGCACCGGTGACACTCATGATTCCAGAGGAAGCCTGAATCGTCACATCCATCGCCAGATTGTCACGATCCGGGCCCGAAAGACCGTAGCCGGTGCCTGTGCCGTAAATAAGTTTGGGATTAATCGCGTGCAACACGTCCCAACCCAAACCCAGCCGATCCATGACGCCTGGTGCAAAGTTTTCTACCAGGATATCTGCCCGCCCGATTAACTCTTTGAACATCACTTTGCCGCGCTGTGATTTCAAGTTGAGCGTGATGCCCTTCTTATTCACATTGAGCATCGCCATCGGCAACGATGCGCCGCCGCTGACCTTGGCACGAATACGGGTGGGCTCACCCAGCACAGGCTCAATCTTGATGACATCGGCTCCGGCCTTGGCCATCAGAAAAGTTGCGTAAGGTCCTTGGTAGATCTGCGTCAGATCAATCACAGTCACACCGGCGAGCGGCATATTATCAGTGTTTGCAGCTGTAGCGCTGGTGTGGGTGCTGGTCATCAGAAATCTCCGTGTACTGCCTTAACGAATACCTTTAAGCACTTTTCTAGCGATCGACATGCGATGCACTTCTGACGGACCTTCGTACACGCGCATCACACGCACGCGTTGCGCCATCAAGTGCAGCGGCAATTCCTTGGTCACACCCATTGCACCAAAGGTTTGCATCGCGTGATCGATAATTTCGCTCGCCATTTCAGTTCCATAGACTTTGATCATTGAGGCTTCGGTGCGGATATCCATGCCGAGATCCTGTTTTTTAGCCGCATCAAGCACCATCAGTCTGCAAGCATGCATTTTCATTGCAGCATCAGCAATCCACCACTGAATCGCCTGACGATCCGACAGCAACATACCAAAAGTTTTGCGCTGCTTAGCGTGCGAGCCCATCATCTCGAGTGCACGACGACACATACCCAGACACCAGGCACCCATTTGCAAACGACGAATATTGAGTCGCAGCTGCATAGGCGCAAAACCCTCACCAATATTACCCAGCAGATTGCCTGCGGGGATACGGCAATCTTCAAACGCGATTTCGTATGTGCGATGACCTGCAAGCATCGGGATCTCGCGCAAGACATTAAAACCAGGCGTGCCACGATCGACGAGAAAGGCCGAGATGCCCTCGTGACCCTTGCCACCACCCACGCGCGCCATAACGACCGTGAAATCGGCCGACGACATGCGGCTGACCCAGATTTTGCGACCATTAATGACCCACTCGTCGCCTTCTTTTTCAGCACGGGTAATCATGCCCGAGGGATCACCGCCGGCATTTGGCTCGGAAATAGCAATCGCTGATTTCGCTGTACCTGCAGCATACGGTTCGAGATATTTCTTTTTCTGCTCTTCGCTTGCTGTCGCCATCAGCATATGCAGATTGGGCGAGTCGGGTGGAAATGTAAAAGGGGTGATGGTGCGACCGATTTCTTCGTTCAACGCGACCAGTGTGACGGCCGATAGCCCTGCACCGCCGAGCTCCTCTGGTGCATCCAGGGCCCAGAGTCCGAGCTCTTTGCATTTTGCATTGAGCGAGGCCTCTTCATCTTTGGTCAGCGCAAGATGCTGCCCTTTGATTTCACGCTCGAGCACACCTTGCTCCAGCGGCATGAGTTCCTGATCAACAAACTTAGCCACCAGATCAACAATCATACGGGACTCTTCGTCCATACCATCTATCGCGTTTTGCATATCCACAATCTTTTCTGCCTTATGAATCTATTTTGATTAACTACCCTTGAATACTGCAGGACGTTTGTCACGGAATGCCGTGACAGCCTCTTTATGGTCA
>CAIPID010000175.1 GCA_903865015.1 uncultured beta proteobacterium
CAAAAGAAACCCAACATCATTTTCATTGTCGCTGATGACCTCGGCTTTGCTGACCTGGGTTGTTATGGCGGTCGACCTGCTGTGTTTGGCGAAGTCTCTCCCGTGCTTGATCGGCTTGCTTCTAAAGGGCTGAAATTTACAGATGGGTATTCAAACTCTCCTGTGTGCTCCCCTACCCGCTTTGCGCTGATGACGGGTCGCTATCAATACCGGATGCGGGGTGCTGCCGAGGAGCCCATCAATGTCAAGAGCCGTGGCAGCACAGTACTGGGGATGCCACCCGAGCACCCAACATTGCCGTCACTATTATTAAAAAATGGTTATCACACAGCACTCATTGGCAAATGGCATCTGGGATATCCGCCTGCCTTTGGACCGATGAAATCTGGTTACGAAGAATTTTTCGGACCGATGGCGGGTGGTGTGGATTACTTTACCCACTGCGCCTCGAATGGCACACATGATCTGTGGTTTGGTGAAGCCGAGCGCGCCGAAGAAGGCTATCTCACTGATTTGATTTCAGATCATTCGGTGGACTTCATCGAACGCATGGCAGGTGACGCACAGGCAGGCAAACCGTTTTTCTTAAGTGTGCATTACACCGCCCCCCACTGGCCATGGGAAACACGTGATGACCAGGCTCTCGCGCAAACAATCAAAGAAGACATCCTGCATTTGAATGGCGGCGATATACATACCTACCAGCGCATGATTCATCATATGGATGAAGGCATTGGCAAAATCATGCAGGCGCTGGAAAAGCAGAATTTAATCGACGATACGCTTGTTGTCTTTACCAGCGATAACGGCGGCGAGCGGTTTTCAGACAACTGGCCGCTGGTCGGTGGAAAGATGGATTTGACCGAAGGCGGTATCCGCGTGCCATGGATTGCACATTGGCCTTCAAAGATTGCCCCGGGTGGCGTGAGCGCACAGCACTGTCTGACCATGGACTGGTCAGTGACCATGCTTGACGTCGCAGGCGTTCAGGCCGATGCAGACTATCCGTTTGACGGCGTGTCGCTGCTGCCTGTGTTGGACAATCCAGCTGCAACGTTCACCAGACCACTGCACTGGCGCATGAAATACCGTGGTCAGCGTGCAATGCGTGAAGGCGATTACAAATATCTGCAGGTCGATGGCATCGAATACCTATTCAACCTCTCTGCCGATCAGCGCGAGCGCGCCAATCTTGCCAAGGATCAACCTGAGCGGCTGCGACATATGCGCGCAGCCTGGGAAAGCTGGAATCAAACGATGCCAGCCATCCCCGAGGACGCAACGGTCAGTCTGGGTTACACGCTTGAGGATATGCCGCAGCGTTAGTCCTAACAGCCGCAGCGCTTGTAGCTAGCGTGCGGCTCTCAGCTGACAAGCGATTAGATCTTATTAACCCTTGCTCGCGCGACGTGCGGCTTTCTTGTCCATAAAATCTTTCACAATCGCAGCGTGCTCTTCGGTCTTGTGAATGATGGATTGATAGGCGGCGGAAAGCTCCAGCAAATTAGCCAGTGATGACTGTTGTCCCTCGCGCAACAAACGCTTGGTCATACGGATAGCAGGCGCAGAATTCACAGCCATCTTGCGTGCAAGGGTTTGTGCTGTTGACAACAAATCTTCTGCGGGAACAACACGGGAGACCATGCCCCAGTCGAGTGCTGTCTTGGCATCAATCGCCTCGCCGGTAAAAGACATCTCAGCAGCACGTGCCATCCCGATTACGCGCGGTAGGAACCAGGTGCCACCATCACCTGGAACGATACCAACTTTTACAAAACTCTCGGCAAAGGTTGCAGCCTCGGAGGCGATACGGATGTCACACATGCAAGTCAGGTCACAGCCCGCACCAATCGCAGGCCCATTGACCGCTGCAATGGTTGGCACTTCGAGATGGTGGATGGCCAAGGGCAGGCGCTGAATCCCATGGCGATATTCCTGACGAATCACCGCGCTGTTGTAATCAGGACCGATCTGGCGTTGCATCTCGTCGATCTTACCGCCAGAAGAAAAAATGGTGCCTGTGGCGGTAATGATGACTGCGCGTACAGAAGGATCGTGCTCAATACGATCGCAAGCCTCAAGCATCGCCTCAACAATGCCGGTACCCGTCAAGGCGTTACGCGTCTCGGGGTGATTGAGCGTTAGGGTGACGACGCCAAGGTCATCTTGTTCGTAGGAAAGAGGTGAAGTCATGTTGTGTAGTGTCCCGAGTAAAAATAATTAAGTAAGCAGTGCTTTTTACACGTTCAGCGAGATAGCGTCCAATTTTTATTACGTTACACACGGATACAGACACACTCAAGATAACCAGTCAGAATAATGGATGAATAACCACAGGTCATGGAATTTGTTGTGCTTACGTTGACATCAAACACTCATAGTAATAACATTGTTATCACTATGGCAAAATTTATAGAAGTATCTATCCGTCAAATCGGGAACTCACAAGGCATTGTGATCCCGAAGGCAATCCTTGAACAAATTGGCTTAA
>CAIPID010000176.1 GCA_903865015.1 uncultured beta proteobacterium
CCTGACGCTCACGGTCCTGACCTGCTTTCACCGCATCGTCAAAGGCCGCTTGAACTTGTTCGGGAGGCTGGACGTTCTGGATTGCCACACTGCTGACCTGAACACCAGTCTGATAGCGCTCAAGGATCTGTTGCATCAAGTTTTGCACATCCACCGCGACAGCCGTGCGACCCTCGTAGAGGACAAAGTCCATCTTGCGGTTGCCAACAATCTCGCGCATGGCTGCCTGAGCCGCCTGGCGCACGGATTCGTCAGGATCTTTAGTTTTGAACAAATAGTTTGGAGCACCATCGGCACGCAACCGGTACTGAACCACAAACTGAACGTCGACGATATTTTCGTCGTCGGTCAGCATCAGTGCCTCAGGCAAGACACGATTACGCGCATTACCGCGAAAACCGACTTCAAAGGTACGCAATTGCGAAAGGTTAACGATCTCATTACTCTGGATCGGATAAGGCAGGCGCCACTGAAAACCAGCCTGCGCAGTACTGTTGTAGCGGCCAAACTGCGTAATCACCGCGACCTGGCCTTCCTGGACAATAAAAAATCCACTCGCGAGCCACAAGACAACGCCAGCACCAAAAATCACGCCCAGACCGATTCGGGACTGACGTGGCGTCGGACCACCGGAACCTTGTTGATGAGGAGGTCGTGGGCCGTTATTTTGTCCCCCCCCCTGGTTACGACCAAACAAACTACCCAGACGTTGATTGAAATCACGCCAAACCTGATCTAAATCTGGAGGTCCATTGCCCTGCGGCGGCCGCTTTGGGGGTTCGTTATTGTTTTTAGGCGGCTCTGAGCCGTTGGAGCCTCGGCCCCAACCTGGTTCATTCAGGTTGAATATCTTGGAGAGTGATCTCATTATTTTCCGGTATTAAAGCGAACTGACTAATTGCACTACGCAAACCGTCGAGTCCTGAACGCGTTTGCGCGCTCACAAAAACACGACAAATCGTACCATGTGCATCTTGTTCAACACGTGGCTCAAGACCCGCAAGGTCGATCTTGTTGTAGACCAGTATCCGGGGAATATCCGCTGCGCCAATATCCACGAGGACTTTGTCCACCTCAGCGATTTGCTCGTCACGCTGCGGACTCGAGGCATCCACCACGTGAAGTAATAAATCTGCGTGAATGGCTTCTTCGAGCGTCGCACGAAATGCAGCTATCAGTGTATGCGGCAAATCGCGGATAAAACCCACAGTATCTGAAAGGGTAATTTGTCCCGCACCCTCAATCCAGACGCGCCTGGTTGTTGTATCAAGCGTCGCAAACAGCTGATCTGCAGCGTACGCTCCAGCACGGGTCATGGAATTGAATAAGGTGGACTTGCCTGCATTGGTGTACCCCACCAAGGATACAGACATCATGCCACCGCGTGCGCGTGAACGGCGCTGCGTTGTGCGCTGACGCTGGACGCGCTCGAGTCGCTCACGCAACAGGCGGACCTTAGCGCCAATCATCCGTTTGTCCATTTCGAGCTGCGACTCACCCGGCCCGCGCATACCGATACCACCGCGCTGACGCTCAAGGTGAGACCACATTCTTGTCAACCGAGTCGTAAGATGCTGTAACTGGGCAAGCTCAACCTGCAGTTTGCCCTCGTGACTTTTAGCTCGCAGCGCAAAAATATCCAAAATCAATGCAACCCGATCCACTACTCGCAAATTGAGTTGGCGTTCGAGATTGCGTTGCTGCGCGGGAGACAGCGGTTGATCAAATAACACCACCTCCGCATCGGTCGCCTGGGCCAGTAAAACCGCCTCTTCGAGCTTGCCGGTCCCGATAAAATACGCCGCATCAGGGCGCGAGCGTTTGGCGGTAAGCGTGGCCACGACCTCTGCGCCAGCGCCTTTGGCGAGCATATCGAATTCCTCTGCATGCGCAGGATGATCGGGCGCGCCAAGGTCAACGCTGATAATTAGTGCGCGCATCATGGCGTGCATCCCATATTATTTTTATTGAAATTTATTTTTAATGATGGAGTTAAACAATCATTGAAACAAAAAATTAAACGAACACGCCCGCCAAAACATAAAGTCCTAGCGGGCGTGAAACTAATCGGTAAAAAATTATTCAGCAGCAGCCTCAACACCTGCATCAGCCGCAGGCAGCGTGACTGCACGAGCTGGTACAACCGTAGAAATGGCGTGTTTATAGACCATTTGCGTAACAGTGTTACGCAGCAGGACTACGTACTGGTCAAAGGATTCAACCTGACCCTGAAGTTTGATCCCATTGACCAGATAAATAGATACTGGAATGTGCTCTTTACGCAAAGCGTTTAAGAAAGGATCTTGCAAAGTTTGCCCTTTATTGCTCATTGGCAGGCTCCATATGTTGTTGTTAACGAATGCATTTGGTGGCAATACATCCAATACTCGTACTCTACAGGGTTTTCCCGAGGTGCGCTAGCAATTGAAACACTTGCTTACTAAAAAATTAAATAAAACTATGCGCATGCCTGCGCATGCGCGAGAATTTCGCGGCACGCGCTAACCAAAAGAGCACACTGCTCTTCGGTACCGATGGTGATACGCAAGAAATCCGCGATACGTGCAGGTGATTTGAAATGTCTGACGATAATGTTACGCGTGCGCAAATCGGCGGCCAGCTGTTCGCCAGATTTTTTTGAGTGGCGCGTAAAAATAAAATTCGCCTGCGACGGCAGGACTTCAAAGCCAAGCGCTGTTAAATCTTTTGTCAGTTGCTCACGCGTCTGGATTACTGCCTGACGTGTCTGGTCAAAATAGGCCACGTCCTGCATTGCTGCAATCGCACCGGCTTGCGCAAGGCGGTCCAGGGGATAAGAATTAAAACTGTTTTTTACGCGATCCAGACCCTGAATCAAATCCGGATGTCCCAGAGCATAGCCAACACGCAACCCGGCGAGCGAGCGCGACTTGGACAATGTGTGCACAACCAGCAAATTAGGATATTTTTTAATCAGTGTGGCTGCACTCACTGCCCCGAAATCAACATAAGCTTCGTCAATCACAACCACAATATCAGGATTAGCCGCGACAACAGTCTCAATCAGCTCAAGCGCATGTCCACGCCCAGTTGGTGCATTTGGGTTGGGGAAAATGATCCCACCCACCGCACCCGCTTTGCCTGGCATGTAATCACTCAGCCGGATACACAAATCATCATCCAGAGGGATTGTTTTGTAGGCGATCTCATATAAACCGCAATACACAGGATAAAAGCTATAGCTAATATCAGGGAAAATGAGCGGAGCGTCTTGTTTGAGTAAAGCGTGAAAAACGTGAGCCAGGACTTCGTCCGAACCATTACCAACAAAAACGTGTTCAGGTTGCAAATCGAAATTGTTAGCGATCGCCTCACATAAAGCCCGAGCAGTTGGGTCGGGATACAGGCGCAAGCTCTCATTATTCGCAGCAGCGATCGCCTCAATCACGCGAGGAGATGGACCGTAGGGATGCTCGTTAGTATTAAGCTTGACCAAATTCTGCACGCGGGGCTGTTCGCCCGGCACATAGGGATCGAGTTGACTAACCAGACGACTCCAAAAACGGCTCATAATTTCTCGTACGAAAGCTACGCGACTCAGTTGTCCGCGTAGGGATTGAAAGACGACTTAAATTCAATGCGAAGTGGCGTACCGGCCAGCTCAAAAGCATCCCTGAAGCGACCTTCAAGATAGCGGCGATAGGAATCAGGGATCGCATCCAGCGCATTACCGTGAATAATGATCAACGGAGGATTTTGCCCCCCCTGGTGCGCATAACGCATCTTGGGACGGAAAATACCCCTGCGAGGAGGTTGTTGTTGCTCAAGCGCCGCTTGCAACTCACGTGTGAGTTTTGGTGTGGAGAGCTTGGCAAAGGCAGCAGCATGCGCGGAATTCACCGAACGCAACAGATTGTTGACGCCCTGACCACGCAGCGCGGAAATGGTGTGCACACGAGCGAATGACAAAAAGCGCAGCTTACGATCGAATTCGCGTTGAATCCGCTCGCGCTGATCTTCGTCCAGACCATCCCACTTATTGATCGCAACGACTAACGCGCGACCTGTTTCGAGGATAAAGCCGGCGATATGCGCATCCTGATCGGACACCTCGTGCTGGGCATCAATCATCAGCAAGACAACGTTACTGGCCTCGATGGCCTGCAAGGTTTTAATCACTGAAAATTTTTCAATCGCCTCGAACACTTTGCCGCGCTTGCGCAGACCGGCAGTATCGATCAAGGTATATTGTTTGCCCCCACGATCAAACTCAATCTCGATCGCATCACGCGTTGTGCCAGGCATATCAAAAGCAATCACACGCTCTTCACCGAGCAGCGTATTGATCAGTGTGGATTTACCAACGTTAGGTCGCCCGACAATGGCAAGTTTGATGCGGTGCTCGAAGGGCTCTTCAGGGACGAAAAACTCGTCATCACCTTTGAGTGCGGCCGCACTTGGCTCAGCATCATCGGCATCAAATACCTCAGGCTCAGGCTCGGGTCCAAAACCCTTCAGCGCGATCTCAATGAGGTTAACGATACCTTCGCCGTGCGCAGCAGAAATCGCAACGGGCTCGCCCAAGCCTAATTCATGGAATTCTGCAACAGCTGTACCATGCAACATGCCTTCGGCTTTGTTGACGCACAACACAACGCGTTGACCGAGTTTGCGTAATAGACGGGCAATCTCGTGATCGTGCGCATTGAGTCCCGCACGCGCATCGACCAGGAAAATCACGACATCGGCTTCGGCAATGGCTTGCTGCGTCTGACGCGCCATCTGGTGCAAGATGCCGTCTTTAGCGACCGGCTCAAAACCACCCGTATCGACACAGATAAAAGGTTTTTCGCCTACCCTGCCCTCACCATAATGACGATCGCGGGTTAAGCCGGAAAAATCAGCCACCAGCGCTGAGCGCGAGCGCGTCAGTCGATTGAAAAGGGTCGATTTGCCAACGTTCGGGCGCCCGACCAGGGCAACTACAGGTTTAAATGACACGGATTAATTCAACACTATCATGATCAAGTTGCCGTCGCCCGTCTGGACGAGGACACCCTGGGTTGTTGCGAGCAACGGCGCGCGAATAGCGCCCCCACCCACAGAAAGTCTAGCCAGCATGCGGCCATCATCGGGCGCCATAAAATGGACAAATCCCTCAAAATCACCGACTGCGACAGCTGAACCGATTGCCGCAGGGCTTGTGACCCGACGGTAGCGCAACGCGTCTTGTTTCCATGCGACAGTTCCATCCTGCAAATTGAATGCAGAAATGACATCCTGAGTATTCGGTGCGTAGGCATGACTATTATCAACCGTCATCCCGACATTACTTGAAAAAGGCCTGCTCCAGACAGGTCGTCCACCTGCGGCAATATCAAAGCAGATGATGCGACCCTGATGCGCAACGGCACACAACAAAGGTCCCACAATCGCTGGGGACCCCACCACATCATTGACGCGCTCCAGATCCGTTGAGCCTTTTGGGACTGCAACCACGCCTTCCCATTGGACGTCACCCGTCAGCGCATTGACGGCCATCAGCTTGCCACCGGGTATACCGCTGAGCACCATGCCTTCGATGAGTGCCATACGCGCAGGCGCACGTAACGTGAGGGACGGACCAGGGCGTTGCACGCTCCAGATTCGCTCACCGGTTTCAGCATTAAACGCCTGAATCCGATAGTCGCCACTACGCACTGCGACCACGCCAAATCCAACTACCGGCGGGACGACCACTTCGCTACTGGCTTTGGTACGCCATTTAACCTGACCGCTTTCGTCCAGAGCGATTACCGTACCGTCAGCTGCAACCACAGCAGTCGTTGTGCCATCACTCCCGACACCAGCGGTTAGTTTTTGGTCGAGTTTAATTTGCCAACCGACCGCACCCGAACTTAAGTCATAACGTGCGACCGAGCCATCGCCAGAGGCTGCGTAGACCACGTCGCGAACGACGGCTGGCGCAAAGCCAATGCCCGCACCGCCACCAATAGCGGCTTTCCAGCCAATCTGCGCAGATAATCCCGCTTTATATTCTTTAAGGGGAGCAGGATCATTACGGCCATCATCGCCGCTAAAAATGCTGCATCCGGCAAGCACAAACCCTGCAAACATCGCGGCAGAGACACGAGCGATACGCGAGAAGCATTTAGATTGCATCATCAGGCTCCAAGAGCATCGATTTTGAGTTTGACCACAGGTGCGAGCGGACTTGCAGGCCCCATCGCCTCAAGCGCTTTTTTCCAGGCGTCACGGGCTTCGGCAGACTTGCCCTGCGCAGCCAGAATATCACCACGACGGTCATCAAAGAGACCCGCAAAGGCGGCAGGTGCATCGTTGAGCTGGGCAAGCGCGGCATCGTATTCTTTTTGATCCACAAGCAGTCCGGCCAGGCGTAATTTAGCAACCGGGACCAGCGCCATATTTTTGCTCTGCGCCAGCCACTCTAACTGAGCACGTGCGGCAGGAATCTGCTCTCGCGTTTGTAAGGCAGCCGCAGCGACCAGAGCACCGCGCGCAGCGTAATCGGTGGCAGCATACTCGTCGCGCAGGGTTTTCATTGCGGCATTGATGCGTGCGACAGACTCATCGCCCGGCTGACGGGTGGCTTCTTCGAGGGCTTCGAAATAACCGCGCGCCTGTCCTGACTGGTGGTTTTGATACCACTGCCAGCCACGCCATCCTCCCAGGATGATCACAGCAATGAGCAGACCTGTTGATACGAGTGTGCCGTACTTGCCCCACCATGCACGCAACTGGTCTATTTGTTCCTGCTCTTCGAGATCGTATGCCATGCTCTTTAAACCTTATCTTTCAAAAAAGCCACCAAATTGTCCAGGGGCACTTGTTGTTGCATCGCGTCGTCAGGTGCAGCCGACTGACGCATCATTTTGACCGAAGCCACACCCTTTGCGAGCTCATCGCCTGCAAGGATAACCGCAATCGACGCAGCGCTTGCGTCAGCACGCTTGAATTGGGACTTAAAACTTCCTGAGCCTGCATGCACTACGACCGAAATACCCTCGTCGCGCAACGCCTCTGCCAACACCGCGGCACGACGTTGTGCCTCATCGCCCTGCTGGACAATATAAACGTCGCATTCGGCCGGCACAGTCGTATCGGGCTGCATCTGGCCCCACAAATCAATCAGGCGCTCCATCCCGATGGCAAAACCTACGGCAGGTGCAGGCTTGCCGCCGAGCAATTCGATCAGGCCATCGTAGCGACCACCGCCGCAAATCGTCGCCTGCGCACCCAGACTATCCGTGATCCATTCAAAAACAGTCAGATTGTAATAATCCAGTCCGCGAACCATGCGTGTATTGAGCTGATATTTGATCCCCGCGTCATCCAGTCGTGCGCAGACCGCATCAAAATGTGCACGCGACTCCGTACCCAGAAAATCAAATAACCTTGGTGCAGCGTTGGCCATATCCTGCATTGCTGGATTTTTAGTATCCAGGACGCGCAAAGGATTGGTATACATCCGGCGCAGGCCGTCCTCGTCGAGTACGTCTTTATGCTGCTCAAGATGGGTGATTAATGCGGCGCGATGGGCCGCGCGTTCCTCGGCTTGCCCAAGCGAATTAATCTCTAAACGGACATCAGTAATGCCGAGTAATTTCCATAACCGGGCAGCCATGACGATCATTTCAGCATCGATATCCGGACCGGACATCGCAAGGGCCTCGACGTCAATCTGATGAAACTGACGATAACGTCCACGCTGTGGGCGCTCGTGACGAAACACCGGACCCATCGCATACACGCGTTGCGCGCGGTCATAGAGCAAATTGTGTTCGATCGCCGCACGTACCATGCCGGCCGTAAATTCGGGACGCATGGTCAGTGACTCGCCATTGAGCGAGTCCGTAAACGAATACATTTCTTTTTCAACAATATCGGTCACCTCGCCGATACCGCGCGTAAATAATCGCGTGTGCTCAAGGATAGGTGTGCGCATATTGCGATAGCCATAGGCATGCAACCAGTCACGTACGATGGCCTCAAGCTGCTCCCAGCGCGCACTCGCACCAGGTAATGCATCATTCATGCCGCGGATCGCGGTGACTTTAGTAAAGGTTTGTGTCATATGTGAAAATCAAAAACTGATGCAACTTAAACGCTTAACGCGGCGCCATAACGACGCGCGACATATTGTTCGACAATGGCCTGGAATTCCTGAGCTATGTTGTCGCCCTTGAGGGTGACAGTACGCTCACCATCGACGAAAACAGGTGCGGCCGGAACCTCGCCGGTGCCCGGCAGACTAATCCCGAGATCTGCATGGCGGCTCTCGCCAGGCCCATTGACTACACAGCCCATTACGGCCACATTCATAGACTCAACGCCCGGATAGATGTCTTTCCAGAGCGGCATTTGCTCACGCAGATAGGTTTGAATCTGAGAGGCTAAATCCTGAAAAACGGTACTGCTGGTCCGGCCACATCCCGGGCAAGCGACAACCATTGGGGTAAAGGCGCGCAACCCCATGGTTTGTAAAATCTCTTGTCCAACGATAACTTCGCGTGTGCGGTCTCCGCCGGGCTCGGGCGTCAGTGAAATACGAATCGTGTCGCCAATACCCTCTTGCAACAATACGCTGAGCGCAGCGGTAGAGGCCACGATTCCTTTGCTGCCCATGCCGGCTTCGGTCAGGCCCAGATGTAATGGATAGTCACAACGCGAAGCTAAATCGCGGTAGACCGAGATCAGATCCTGTACGTGGCTGACTTTGCAGGACAAGATAATCGCATCGCCCGGTAGTCCGAGCTCTTCGGCACGCTGGGCATTGCTAACGGCGGACACCACCAGCGCATCACGCATCACTGCCTGCGCATCGCGCGGTTGGGAAGACTTGCTATTTTCGTCCATCATGCGGGCGAGCAGTTCGTGATCGAGGCTGCCCCAGTTGACACCAATACGCACAGGTTTTTTGTGCAGGCAGGCGACCTCGATCATTTGCGCAAAATTATCATCGCGCTTTTTACCGCCGCCCATATTGCCTGGATTGATTCGGTATTTTGAAAGCGCCTGGGCGCAATCCGGGAACTGGGTTAATAATTTATGGCCGTTGTAATGAAAGTCTCCCACCAACGGGACATATACGCCCATACGGTCGAGCTGCTCGCGAATCGCGGAGACCTCTTTTGCGGCCTCTGGGGTATTCACTGTAATGCGGACGATCTCCGAGCCTGCGCGAGCGAGTTCTTTAACCTGAATCGCCGTCGCGACTGCATCAGCTGTATCGGTATTGGTCATGGATTGAACCAATACTGGCGCATCGCCTCCAACAGTGACCGTATGGCCACCCCAGCTGACATTGACAGCACGCGTAATGTGCCTGGCGAGCGGTCCCATTGCACGGTCACCCGTCATTTAACAGCCCCAAGCATCCAGGCAGGCATCCAGCCTGTAGGAAAAATACCTTGCCATATGGCGATGCCGAGCGCGGCAATCACCACACAGAGAATGACAATAATCCACATCGAGGAGCTGGCCGCGCTGTTTTTCTCGGAATGATGCGCACCCAGAGTGCGCGTGGAGGTATGCGCAGCAATGCCGCCAGTGACTTTGCCAATATAGGGCTGCAATACGTTTTCGATTGACGTGGAGTCCACACCAAGCAGACGTGCGTAGTTTTTAACTAAGGCTTTAAGCGCCAGACCTTTGGGCAAACGATCGAAGCTCTCTGATTCGAGTGCTTCGATGTGCTTGGCAGGAAACTTTAACCGCATCGAGACATCCTCAAGCGACAAGCCCCGGGCAATACGCAGTGCACGTAATGAACCCGCAGTTGTCATCAGCTCCGAGGGTGCCGGAGGCGATTCGTTTTTTAAGGGGCTCAGTAAATCTAAGTCGCTCATGCACGGATCTCCTTGATTGGAATCGATTTCTGCGCAGCCATTTTTTCGCTCAATTTGGTCCGGTCACGCACTTCGCCTGCGAGCTGACCACACGCGGCATCGATATCATCACCGCGCGTTTTACGCACAGTCGTGACGATCCCCGCATCGCTCAGATGTTGGGAAAAAATACGTATCCGCGCGGCACTTGACCGCTGCAAACCAGAACCGGGAAAAGGATTAAATGGAATCAGGTTAAATTTGCAATGCAGGCGACGCGCGATCTGAATGAGCTCACGGGCATGCTGATCTGTGTCGTTGACACCATCAAGCATCACATATTCAAACGTAATGAAATCGCGCGGGGCGAATTTCAGATAACGCTCACATGCCGAGAGCAATTCCTCAAGCGGGTATTTTTTGTTAAGTGGAACAAGCTGATCACGCAGCGCATCATTCGGTGCGTGCAAGGATACCGCCAAGGCCACGGGACAATCCTGGGAGAGCCTGTCCATCATGGGCACAACACCCGAGGTCGAGACTGTCACACGTCTGCGCGATAAGCCATAAGCATTGTCATCAAGCATGAGTTTGACCGCTGCCACGACAGGCTCGTAGTTCAGCAAAGGCTCACCCATTCCCATCATCACCACGTTGCTGATGACGCGCGGGTCGACTGAACTTTCAGCCTGGGTGCCAGGCTCGGCAATCAACCGCGCCGATGCATGATCCTGCATGAGCTCGCGACGCGCCCACCAGAGTTGACCGATGATTTCGGCGGTGGTGAGGTTGCGGTTAAAACCCTGATGCCCCGTCGAGCAAAACCTGCAAGCGACATTGCATCCAGCCTGACTGGAAATACAAAGCGTGCCACGGTCGTCTTCGGGAATAAAAACAGATTCGATCGCATTGCCCTGGCCGACATCAAATAGCCATTTGCGGGTGCCATCAGTCGAGCGCTGTTGTGTCAATACAGGCGAAGCCTGTACGACACAGTGCTCGGAGAGCTGGGCGCGAAATTCACGCGCCAGATCGGTCATTTCGTCAAACTGGCTCACACCACGCTGATGCACCCATTTTTGCAATTGCCGGGCACGAAAAGGCTTGCCCCCCCACTGCCCAACTAATTGGGTCAGTGCAGAGGCATCAAGCCCAAGCAAATTGATCGATTCAGGGTGCATGCGGATATCAGTGCATTAAAAAACGCAGCGAGTGAGGCGGGATGCTTCACGAGCCAGTCAGCCGGATTAACGGCTGTGAATGCTGATTTCTGGAAAGAAAAACGCGATTTCAACAGCGGCGGTTTCAGGAGCGTCTGAACCGTGCACGGCATTAGCGTCGATGCTTTCGGCGAAGTCAGCACGGATCGTGCCTTTTTCTGCTTTCTTAGGATCTGTTGCGCCCATCAGGTCGCGGTTTGTCATGATGGCGTTTTCGCCTTCGAGGGCCTGAACGAACACAGGACCGGAAATCATAAAGTCAACCAGGTCCTTGAAAAAAGGACGTGCGCTGTGTACAGCGTAAAAACGCTCTGCGTCGGCACGTGACAGCTGGCGCAGTTGCGCAGCGATGACTTTCAGACCAGCGCCTTCAAAACGGGCAACGATCTGACCAATGACATTTTTTGCAACTGCGTCGGGCTTAATGATCGACAGGGTACGTTCGACTGACATGTAAAACTCCAATAATTCTCAATAAAAACAGGGACTTTGGTGTAATTCACCACAGCCCATTATTCTAGCACGCCACATTCGTCCACAACACTCTAAAATAGAAGGCTTTTACTGCCCTCAAGGCCACCCCCGATTTGGGGGATGCAGCCAGCACAACCCGCGGATATATAGATGAATCAGCCGATTACCCCCCAAGATGGTGAACTTTCCAAAAGCTTTGAACCTGCCGAGCTCGAAGCACACTGGTACAAAGAATGGGATCGCCGCGGGCTTTTTACGGCCGGCCAGCATGTCCAGACCCCTGCCGATGCGGGTGTAAAAGGCACAGTGCCAACCTACGCAATCCAGTTCCCGCCGCCAAACGTGACAGGCACCCTGCATATGGGGCACGCCTTTAACCAGACGATTATGGATGGTCTGATTCGCTACCACCGGATGTCGGGCGATGACACCGTGTTCATCCCTGGCACAGATCATGCAGGTATCGCCACCCAGATCGTGGTCGAACGCCAGCTCGATGCTCAGAAAGTCTCCCGTCACGATCTCGGGCGTCCTGCATTCCTCGAAAAAGTCTGGGAATGGAAAGAGCTCTCGGGCAACACCATCACCAGCCAGGTGCGTCGTCTGGGTGCGTCAGCCGACTGGCCGCGCGAATATTTCACCATGGATGCGCAAATGTCTGCGGGCGTGGTCGAGACCTTTGTGCGTCTGCACAAACAAGGCCTGATTTATCGCGGCAAGCGTCTGGTCAACTGGGATCCAAAATTGCTCACCGCAGTCTCCGACCTAGAAGTGCAATCCGTCGAAACCGACGGCCACCTCTGGCACATCCGCTACCCGTTTGTAAATGGCCCTGAGACCATCACTCACGAGGATGGCACAACAGAAGTCATCACCGGCATGACCATTGCGACCACACGTCCCGAAACGATGCTCGCTGACGGCGCGCTGTGCGTGCACCCTGAGGATACCCGCTACAGCCACCTGATTGGCAAGATGGTCGATCTGCCTCTTTGCGATCGCCAGATTCCTATCATTGCCGACGATTTTGTGGACAAAGACTTCGGTACCGGTTGCGTCAAAATTACTGGCGCACACGACTTTAACGACTATGCCTGCGCCATGCGCCATGGCCTGCCCCTGATTGTCATTTTCACACTCGATGCGCATATTAATGATCAGGGCCCGGAGCAGTTCCGCGGCCTGGAGCGGTTTGAGGCGCGCAAAGCCGTTGTGGCCGAGCTCGAAGAGAAAGGCTTTATGGTCAAAATCGATGCGCACAAAATGATGCAACCGCGCGGCGATCGCACCGGTGTTGTGCTCGAACCCATGCTGACTGACCAGTGGTTTGTTGCAATGAGCAAACCTGCCCCCGCCGACACACTGCACCCCGGTAAAAGCATCACCGAAGTCGCGCTTGACGTTGTCGCAAAAGGCGACATTCAGTTTTACCCGCAAAACTGGACGACCACATACAACCAGTGGCTCGAAAACATCCAGGACTGGTGTATCTCGCGTCAGCTCTGGTGGGGTCATCAGATCCCGGCCTGGTACGCAGATGACGGCCAGGTATTTGTCGCACACACCGAACAAGAAGCCCAGGCGCAGGCTCGCGCCGCGGGCGTCACGGGTTCGCTGAACCGCGACCCTGATGTGCTCGATACCTGGTTCTCCTCAGCGCTGGTGCCCTTCACGACCCTGGGGTGGCCTGCCCAGACAGAGGATCTCAAACGCTACCTGCCCTCCAGTGTGCTGGTCACAGGTTTTGACATCATTTTTTTCTGGGTTGCCAGGATGGTCATGATGACCACGCACCTCACGGGTCAAGTCCCTTTCAAACATGTCTATGTGCATGGCCTGATCCGCGACGCGGAGGGTCAGAAAATGAGTAAATCCAAGGGCAACACCCTTGACCCGGTTGATTTGATCGACGGTGTCGATCTGGAAAGCCTGGTCGCAAAGCGAACCTTTGGCCTGATGAACCCCAAACAAGCTGGTGCGATTGAAAAATCCACACGCAAACAATTCCCGGACGGCATTCCCGCGTTTGGTGCAGATGCATTGCGGTTCACCATGTCCGCCTATGCAACACTTGGGCGCAACATCAACTTTGATCTGAAACGTTGCGAAGGCTATCGTAATTTTTGCAATAAATTGTGGAACGCCACACGCTTTGTGCTGATGAATACCGAAGGGCATGATTTGGCCGAGGTAGATACCTCCGCTCAAAGCTTTGTTGATCACTGGATTATTAGCAAACTGCAGCAACTCGAACTCGATGTTGCGAAAGGTTTTGCCGATTACCGCTTTGACAATATCGCCAACGCGCTTTATCACTTTGTGTGGGATGAGTATTGCGACTGGTACGTTGAGCTTGCAAAAGTGCAAATCCAGAACGGTACACCCGAGCAGCAACGTGCGACCCGTCGCACGTTGATACGCGTGCTCGAAGCGTGCTTGCGCCTGCTCCACCCCATTATGCCTTTCATCACCGAAGAGCTCTGGCAAAAAGTCTCCCTGGTCGCGGGCAAGCGTACCGCAGATCAAGAAGCCAGCATTTCTGTTCAACCATTCCCTCGCGCCAACCTCGAAGCGATTAACGTTCAAGCTTGCGCCCAAGTCGAGCTTCTCAAAGGTCAGGTCGAGGCCATACGCGCCTTACGTGGTGAGATGAATCTGTCACCCGCTGTGCGCGCCCCGCTCTTTGCCCAAGGCCCCAAAGAAATGCTGCAGCAACATGCGGCGTATCTGGCTGCGCTCGCCAAGCTCGCATCGGTCGAGGTCGTAGACACGTTGGCCGATGATGGTTCACCGGTGCAGATCGTGGGCGATACGCGACTGATGCTGAAAGTGGAAATCGATGTCGCGGCAGAAAAATCCCGACTCGATAAAGAGATCGCCAGACTCGAAGGCGAAATCAACAAAACTACAGCCAAGCTGTCCAACGAGTCGTTTGTTGCTCGCGCGCCAGCAGCCGTCGTCGAGCAGGAAAAATTACGTGCGGAGCAGTTCAGCGAGACACTTGAAAAAGTCAAAGCACAACGTACACGATTGGATTAAGATTTAAAAATGTTCTCGATCCTCCCGCAGTTCCCGATATTGTTTGTCATGAATGCCCTAATGGGCATCCTGATTTTGACGATTTATTATGGAAAATCAGATAAATCGGCGCGTTTCTGGGGGCTGAGCGCCATCTCTCTTGGTAGCGCTTTTTTCCTGGTGATTATTCGTGAATTTACTCCGATTGTCTTGAGTTTTTTTCTGGTTAATTTTTTAACACTCTATGCACTGGTTTTACAACATTACAGTATCCAGTATTTAGTATTCGGAAAAATTAAGCAAAAGATATGGCCAGAAATTTTTTGTTTACTCTTCGCGCTCGGGTACCTCGCTTTATTACCCTCAGGCAATCAAAAATACATTACACCGTATGCTGGCCTAGGCACGGGCATCGTTAACTTTTGGGTCTTTTGGCAAGTAAAGCAAGCCAGTAAAAAGATTAAAAATTCTTATGTGAACTTATTAGCCTATTTATTTTTGGCGACCGCAATCATATGGATTGCCAGAATCTTTTTATCTCAAATTTTTAGATTTAATTCATTAACTGATGAAAGCATCGTGAATTGGCTCACGATGATATGCATTACCTTATTGATAATTTCCAGGCATATTAGCTACTTAACCATCCGTTTGACGATGGCCTCACAAAATGTAGTGGATCTCAAAGAAAATGCCTTCAATTTAGCTATTGCCGCAGAAGCTCAAAAGGCTGAAATATCGAATAAAAAAGCTGAAGAATTTGAAAAACAATTATTGTCCTCCCTCAACGCACTCGCCATGGCAAGGGATAACGAAACGGGCAATCACATTGTTCGTACACAACATTACGTTAAATTACTCGCAGAGCGTTTGCGCGCGAATGGACACTATAGAGATCAACTCACTGATGTATCAATTGACGCGCTATTCAGGGCGGCTCCACTTCATGATTTAGGCAAAATTGGTATCCCTGATGCGATTTTGAAAAAAGCTGGTTCGTTGTCAGAGGCCGAATGGGAATTCATGAAAACACATACGCTGATTGGAGAGTCGGTATTAAATACCGTGGATATTGAGCGTAATGATCATTCTGATGTGATTGCAAAAGCGATATTAATTGCTGGTGGACATCATGAGAGATGGAATGGACAAGGCTATCCTCGCGGTTTGGCTGGTGAGAATATTCCTCTTGAGGCACGCATCATGTCTGTCGCAGATATGTATGACGCGTTAGTTAGTGAGCGGGTCTATAAAAAAGAGTGGACGCACCTAGAGGCGGTGCAGGAAGTGATTCGCAACAAGGGTATTTATTTTGATCCCTTGATTGTTGATGCTTTTATTGCAGAACAACAATCCTTTCAGTCGATCTTAAATCAATATCGAGATGAAAAGTTAAGCTGACCAGTTAAGTTTTCAAGGCAGTCAAAAAACGCTCGTCAGCCGCGCTCAACAACCCCTTCTTGCGAGCCTGCTCAATCAAATCAGGGCGTTTTTCAAGGGTCAGCATTAAGGACTGCTCCCGACGCCAGCGCGCAATGTGCGCATGATTACCCGACATCAGGACCTCAGGCACGGCAATGCCATCGAGCTTTTCGGGACGCGTGAAATGTGGGCTATCCAGCAAACCTGACAGAGATTCCTGAAAAGAATCCTGCAGGGATGAGTCACCGTGATTCAAGGTCCCGGGCATCAGTCTGACCGTGGCATCAATCATTGCAATCGCAGCAATCTCACCACCCGATAAAACGAAATCACCGAGGGACCACTGCTCATCGACATATTGATCAATAAATCGCTGATCAACTCCCTCATAGCGTCCGCACACAAAGGTCGCGCCAGCAGTCGAGGCCGCGAGGCTGTTTGCAACACTCTGCGTAAAAGGCCTGCCTGTCGGAGAAAGTAAAACAACCGGCGCATCGGGTTGATGCTGGCGTGCCCGATCCTCACGAATGGCACAGACGGCCTGAATCAATGGCTCAGCCATCATGACCATACCAGGACCACCACCATAGGGGCGATCATCGACTGTACGATGCGTATCGGTTGTGAAATCACGTGGATTCCAGGTTTGCATGGACCAGATGCCTTGTTTGTGGGCACGACCCGTGACACCTGCATCACGCACAATACCAAACATATCCGGGAACAAGGTGATCGCGTCGATGCGCATGATCAATACTTAAAAATCGAGCGGCCAGTCGGTATCGATCCGGCGAGCGGCAATATCGACATGCTGCACGTGGGCAGCAACAAAGGGGACCAAGACTTCTTGTTGGCGACCTTTTTCATCGAGCAAAGGAGTAGGTTCGGTCTGACCATCTGCCGCACTCAAGCGCAGCACACGCAGCAATGCATGCGCACTGTTGTCGATGACTTCAGCGACTCTGCCAATTAAGACTGAATTTGAAGCTGGGGTTGCGGCATCGCTTGCTGAGGCGGTTTCTGAGACATGCACTGATTCATCATCAGCCTGCCCATAAACCATGCAGCCAACCAGATCAACCCAATAGTATTCATCTCCATGCGCTGCAGGAAAGTCTTTGCGAGAAACATGGACGGTATAGCCGCGCATGCTTTCAGCAATGTCACGATCGCCAATACCCTCGAGATCGGCAACGACAGTTGCGCCCTGAGGACGAACTTGTTTGACGACATGAGGTTGCATCATGGGATTCCATGCTGCGGAGGCAGAAGTACTAGTGGAAGCTTTTGGAGCAATACCTGCAGTTGCACCGCTGGCCGCCTTTGCACCGAAATGCGCAGGAGGAGCAGGCGAACATAACCACCAGACAGGTGCAGCGCGCAGGACTTCGGCTTGCGCCGAATGCGGTTGCACCTTGACCCAGCCACGTATGCCATACGCTGAGATGATCCGACCTAATTCGATCAGATCATCTGGCGCTGTTAAGGCGCCTTTACTAGCCATGACTAAACGTGAGTCCGGGGCAAATCAATTAGGCTACAACGCAATTAAGCTGCAACGCTAGCTTTAGCTGAGTAGTCTTTGACCAGACGGGCAACCGCTGGAGACAACTGAGCACCGACGCTTGTCCAGTAAGACACACGGTCGAGAGCAATACGGAGGTTTTCTACATGCGCACTGCCGACTGGGTTGTAAAACCCAACACGTTCAATGAAGCGACCATCGCGACGATCACGTGAATCGGTTGCGACGAGGTTATAGAAAGGACGTTTTTTGGAGCCACCACGGGCCAGACGAATCACCACCATAGTAGGTAATCCCTTTAAAAGATTCAGTAAAGCCTACGAGTATAGCACTAATACGTAGGCATCGAAACTGCTACTTACGATTTAATCGCCATAAGCAACTAAAACAACACCTCACCCGCCAGACTAACGGCGTTTAAGGTAATGCACCACACGTTCAGACTCATCAAACTGCGCCAGTAACTCATTACCGGTCTGCCGACAAAATGCCTGAAAATCACGGACCGCACCGCGATCCGTCGTAATAACTTGTAGTATTTCACCCGTAGCCATCAAAGCCAGGGCTTTTTTTGCACGCAAAATCGGCAAGGGGCAAGCCAGACCCGTGGCATCAACGTTGTGCTGGTGCTCAGGATGCGCGGATGAGACCCCAGCCGTCACCTCAGCCACGCGCAGCTACCCAGACAGCAACGCCTGCCAAGGCACCCGGCAATGCAGCCAGGTCCGCACCTCCGCCCATTGCCATGTCAGGACGACCACCACCCTTGCCACCGATTTGGCCAGCAACAAAGCCCACCAGGTCGCCCGCTTTGACTTTAGTCGCCACGTCAGGGGTCACCCCCCCTACCAGACTTATTTTGCCATCGGCAGAACGTGCGGCAAGCAACACCACTGCAGACTTAAGTTGGTCTTTGAGCTGATCGACCATGGAGCGCAGATCTTTAGGATCAACTCCCTGGACCTCAGTGACGAGGAGCTTAAAGCCTGCCGCCGTCGTAACGGCCTGATCGGTCAATGCATTACCTGCACTCGAGGCCAGCTTTGCACGCGCCTGCTCGAGTTCTTTTTCGAGCGCTTTCATCTGATCTTGCATCAGTGCAATACGCTCTGGCAACTCAGCAGCCTGCGTTTTCAATGCCGTGGCCGCTCGCTGAGCAATGGCATTCAGGTTTTGGACCCAGGTCAATGCGTTCGAACCGGTCACAGCCTCAATGCGCCTCACGCCAGCAGCAACACCGCCCTCAGAGGTGATTTTGAACAAACCAATATCACCGGTGCGGCTGACGTGCGTGCCACCACAGAGTTCACGTGAGAATCCGATATCGAGCACACGCACGGTATCACCGTATTTTTCGCCAAAAAGCGCCATCGCGCCACCTGCGACCGCATCATCGTAAGACATCACCTGCGCCTGTGCGGGCTGATTAGACAGCACCTGCGCATTGACGATCTGCTCGACACGTGTAATTTCCTCTGCTGACAAAGGCGCGTCATGCGCAAAGTCAAAACGTGTTTTATCACCATCGACCAGTGAGCCACGTTGTTGCACGTGCGCACCAAGGACTTCACGCAATGCCTTATGCATCAGATGTGTCGCGGAGTGGTTACGGATCGTGCGCGCGCGTTGCTCGGTATCGACGATCGCGTTGACCACATCACCCACAGACAACTGACCGGCCTCGAGTGTGCCGTGATGACCAAAAACACCTGGTTGAATTTTTTGCGTGTCCAATACTTTAAAGCTGGATTTTGCGCCGGCTAATGCACCGGTATCCCCCACCTGACCGCCCGACTCTGCGTAAAAAGGCGTCGCGTCCAGCACAACAATCGCATCCTGCCCGGATGAGACCTTGTCGACTGCTGTACCGCCTACGTAGAGAGCCACAACCTTACCTTCGGCTTGCAGGTGGTCATAGCCTTCGAATACGGTCTGTGCACCTGTATACGTCAAGCCCTCGGCCATCTTGAATTTGCCAGAGGCGCGCGCCTGATCACGCTGACGTGCCATGGCGATTTCAAAACCTGGTAAATCAACTTCGACATTTCGTTCACGACAAATATCTGCAGTCAGATCGACAGGGAAACCATAGGTGTCGTAAAGGGTAAACAGCGTATTGCCATCGAGCGTCACAGCCTTTTCAGCGGTAGCAGCTGGCAAAGCAGACAGTGCGACATCGAGGATTTTCATACCGTGCTCAAGCGTCTCGACGAAACGCTCTTCTTCCTGGCGTAAAACCTGCTCGACACGCGCAGCAGTTTTAACTAACTCAGGATAGGCATCGCCCATTTCTTTAACCAGGTCTGCGACCAGACGATAAAAGAAAGGCTTGGTCTGACCCAGTTTGTAGCCATGGCGCAAAGCGCGGCGAATAATACGCCGCAGCACATAGCCGCGGCCCTCGTTACTCGGAATAACGCCGTCGACAATCAGGAAACTACACGCGCGAATGTGATCAGCAATAACCTTGAGCGAATTGTGCGCGAGGTCTTTACAACCGGTTTCACGCCCTGCTGCCGCAATCAATGCAACGAACAGATCGATTTCATAATTGGAATGTACGTGCTGAAGCACCGCTGCAATCCGCTCAAGGCCCATGCCTGTGTCAACACAAGGCTTTGGCAAGGGGGTCATATTGCCCGCTGCGTCTCGCTCGAACTGCATGAAAACGAGGTTCCAGATTTCGATGTAACGATCGCCGTCTTCTTCGGGTGAGCCCGGTGGGCCACCCCAGATATCAGCGCCGTGATCATAAAAAATCTCCGTACACGGGCCGCATGGCCCGGTATCACCCATGCGCCAGAAGTTATCCGACTCGTAACGTCCACCTTTATTGTCACCAATACGAATAATGCGCTCGGTCGGAACACCCACCTCGTTTTCCCAGATGGCGTAGGCCTCGTCATCCTCTTGGTAAACAGTGACCCAGAGTTTTTCTTTGGGCAGGTTGTAGACCTCGGTCAGCAGTGTCCACGCGAATCTGATTGCGTCATGCTTGAAATAATCACCAAAACTGAAGTTACCCAGCATTTCAAAAAACGTGTGGTGTCTTGCGGTATAGCCAACGTTTTCGAGGTCATTGTGCTTACCACCCGCACGCACGCTACGCTGGGAGGAAGTTGCCCGCGTGTAAGCACGTGAATCCTTACCAGTAAAGACGTCCTTGAACTGCACCATTCCGGAGTTGGTAAACAACAAAGTCGGATCATTGCCCGGGACAAGCGATGATGACGACACAATCGTATGGCCCTGGGACTGAAAATACTGCAGAAATTTTTGACGGATCTCGGAGGTTTTCATCGCGTGGCTAAATATAAATAAATGACAAGGAATAAGGAGACCAATAGAAGGGTTCTATTGGTCAATCGAACATTATAGAGGGTGGTTCACCTCAGACAAATGTAGGTGCGAAATTCATCCGAGTGGGACATCTCACCTTTCCAGCGGGAAATTAGCACCGGATTAAACCCCGTCGGACAAAAACAACCCCCTGTCTGAGTATTGGACGACGGAGAACCATACGCAACCATACCGCAGCCATGATAACTGTGCAGGGAGTAAACACCTCCAAATCTGGTTCCAGCACTACGCCAGTGTCCCGCATGACATGTCAGCAATTCTGCCGACTCGCTTCGCGCCACGAGTCCATCAGACTCGCACGGCTGATCCGCAGCAGCCACTCCCTGCAATTGCAAAAACTCGCCAGCAGTGACTCTGCCCCCTGCGAGCAGACCTCCTTTGGCACGGATATCTGCATCGGATGCAATGCCCTGCTTGACCTCCAGATGTCCCTCCAGACGCGTATCCCTGCGATCATCGCGCCTGATCAAATGTGCAAACCGGCTGGAATCATAAAAACTTTTAGTCACAATTGTGCCGACAGGTAAAGCAATGCTTTGCCCGCTAGATTGATTCTGCATCTCCAGAGCAGGCCCTTTAATACGGTCAGGAGAGAAAGGATGGACGCTTGCACCAACCCCCTCCATCGCCGTCAAAATCTTGCCTATGCGTGTTACATCGGTTGCCCCTAAGCGCTGATCGACTTGCGGCTGTGCATAAATCAAGGCCTCAATTCGACAACCCATGTTTACGCAATCCCCCTCTGGCGCACCTACACGAATCGAGACCTGATAGGCAAGCGGGGGAGATCGTGCGAATCCTCTGGGTAAATGTCCGGCACGGATTAATTCCGCAATTGTTGGTGCGAGCAAATCAGCATATTGCACCGCGTCAGCGGGCTCGGCGGTTATTCCTGACATGAAGTCTGACTGACGGCGCAACATCTGATTCATCCCTTGATGCACCGTCAGCAACCATACTCCCGTGGCCTGCGAGAGCGCATCCTCAACGTGCCGCACCCATGCCGAAGCCGCCCACGTGGCGACAAGACTTGCGAGGAGGATGGCAAGGATTAACTCAAATAATGCAAAACCTTGTTCGAGGCGCTTAACTTGTACGAGACGCTTAAGCTTAAGCATCAGATCAGCGGATCGTAAAAACAAAAGTATTACGGTCTCCCGATGCACACTGCGCGTCGGCCAAAATCGCGTTGTAGGCCATGACCGGGTCAAGCGTTGCATTTTTAACGGTAACTGGACCTGACTGCCCCGCTATCGTGACTGTTTCGGCAATACGTTGCAAAATAGAAGCCAGTCCTGGGCACGCAGCTTGATTGACATCATTGAGCGTCAAAGAAAATGCGGCGCCGCTCGCTGCTCCCGAAATAGACTGAGGAGCAATCGTAATAACACCTCGACCACTACTACCATTGCCACCAAGACCATGCGCAATGGTTGCGCCAGGCCCGCTGCCGGTCACGGATACAACACTGGACGTACGCATCGCATTAACTAGTGTCCCTGTGTCCACACCACTGTAGGGCGTCGCACCAAAACCATGCGTACTTGCCTTCAGGCGCGCGACAAATCTCTGTAATTCCTCGGCCACTCGGGGTACTTTGCTTTCAATCACATAGCCCTGAATCGCAGGGATTCCAACAATGGCGATGAGCATCATAATGGCCGTGACAATTGAAATCTCAATCAATGAAAATCCAGCCTCAGCGCTTAGTCTGCAAACATTGCGCCCCAGACTTGCGTGATTAACAACCTGGCGATGAGAAGAAAAATAATGATCCACGGCAATCCTCCGAATTAATTAGCGTAATAAAGACTCAATCCCTGGCGTAACTCTTCGAACACACGAACATGCCAGAATGCGATACCCAGAACGATAGAAACTGAACACAACAAAAGTGCCCAACGAATAACCATTGCTTGACGAGAAAGCTTGCCCATCGTGTGCGCAGCCAGTCGTTCACAGGTGCGTTGCAGTCCAGCATCGAGCCCGAGGGTTTGAACCATATCGGTGAAATACCACCAAGTTTGCTCGTCAACCAGTCCCGTATCGAGTGCATCGATTGCCTCGCATCCAGCATCGATACGAACCAGCATCGTGTCTACATGCATACGCATCCAGGGCGTCGCACCTGAGTGTTGAATAAGCAGGGCTTCTTTGAGACGGGCGCTGATATTTCCACGAGGCTGGAGCAATACGGCCAACAGTGATAAAAACCTGACCGCCTGTACAACCCGGTAAAGTCGCCAAATTCCCCAACGATCCAGCCATGCACGTACCGGGCCAATCAAATTAGGCAGCGACCATAACGCCCCCCATACACACGCCAGAACAAACACGGCGACTATCCACCAAAATTGACGCAACCATTCACTAGTGCGGAACAATGATTGCGTGACCGGCCCGAAGTATTCCTTGGGTAACGAAGCAAAAGCAAGCGCCAGACGCTCGGCAGTAAAAAAAGGGATCAGCAGCACCGACGCTAACGCGACAATCAAACTGGCCGCGCCAACAAGAATGGTCTGTAAAAAGGCTTGGCGCGCTGTATCACTGACTCTGACTACTGTCGAGAGCTGCCTGAGGGTCTGCATAAGTGCTCCAGCACCTGCATACTGGGCAGCCTGAATCGCCACTAAGTCTTCAAGCGGAAAGGATCCATACCATGTAGAAAACAAATCCCCGCCGACGCGGGGAAACCGCTCCGCCCAACTTGCACTGAGTCGACCGCGGACACTGCGTACGGTGTAGCGCTTTGCGTCATCCTGAAAAATATTCAGAAGTGTTTTAGTCCCAGCCGTTGCGCCGATCAGATCCGATAAATAATCGTAATAATCAGCACGATGCCGATTAAATTTCCAGGCAGCGCAGCGCAATCGAAACGCTATCCAGCGGTTCATTAAATACTGTTTGAAGGCATTGCAAGAATTCAGGTTAAACACGCGGCCGATTACCTTGCGTAATGAGTGCAAAGGATCCAAATTTTGATTCAACTTGTCGAGGATCAATCAGGCCTTGAGACATTTTGTAAATAGCACACTGCATGGCGGTTTTGCCATGCATGGCCGGGTCAGCAAAATGGCTTCGTGGGCGCGAATGAAACCACTCATACAGACCCAGTCCATCGTGACGTTTAAGACCATCCAGAAACAAAGGTTCTGCGATCGGTTCGATCATTTCAGCCACCACCGTGCGGCCATGCGTACCATTCAGGGATGATACTGGGGCGGACTGGCAGTACTCACAACCTGTCTCTCGACGGAACCGCAGACCCTCCGCGCATACGCCGAGAAGAGTCTCGATCGTCTTGAGCCACTGGTTAAACCATGCGAGATCGCGCACGATACCGTTGACACACACCCAATGCCCGGCCTCAATGACTTGCCTGACATCTTGTGCGCAGTGCTGGCACAAACGCGCAATCAGGCACTGATAAACAAGGAGTTTCAAAATCCCCGGCGTAGACAGTAAGTCACGGGCAACGCCGATAAAACTTGACGCTAGTCGATCAACAACCAGCAAAGCAGAACCTGCGTGCACTGTCGTGTAAAGGTTGACGCCACAACCCGCAAGATCCATAAATGCACGCCCTCCCGCCGCATCGCGAATCTCTCCTATCAGTAAATCGTTCATTGCCGAGCGTTTGATTGTTTTGAGTTTGGTATCAAATGAAGCCGCATCTTTTTCGTCGAGCGTGCGACAAATCGTGTTTTGCAGCGCATTAGGAATGAGATATTCAGCGGGATCTTCGAGGGTGATCACTTTACGATCCGAGGGGATCTCTCGCATTAATGTTGCGATGGTTGTGGATTTGCCTGAGCCCACGACGCCCGCGAGGATCACTGCACCGCCCTCTTGCGCGCGGGCACGATGCAAGGCCTGCACCTGCGACGGCAGATAACCTAAAGCCACTAAATCTGGCGTCAGCCGATCCTGCTCGGAGACCAAGACTCTCAGACACACTGACGGTCCGGCATCAGTTGCGAGTGAGGCCCAGCGCAACATCACCTGTCGATCGTTGATACGCAGGCTTAGTCGCCCTTGTTGCTCGATCATAGGATCAAACACCGCGCCATTTCCTCCATGAACACTCATCCAGGCGACGGCAAGCATTTCAAGTAATGTAGCTGTGGGGATCTGCCGGTAACACTCCGGACAAACATATCGACCAGCGATTGTGAAATACACAGCGGAATCCAATCGAGCACGCTGCACATTCAAATGGATATCACTGGCTCCGTGCGTGAGTCCCCAACTCACCAGATCACTGAAGGCAGCGGACAGCGCAGACTGCTCAGAGACCGAGCTGCGCAAGCCCACCACGCCAGGCATGGACACTGCGGCGGCCATTCGGTCAATTGCGATCATCATTGTGGGAGACAGAACGAATAAACTCGGCTCATTGAGCCTGAATCCGCGCGTCTGCAACAAATCCAGCAACGCAAGGGTTTGATCATCATGACAATAATCTGACAAAACGAAAATTCCAGCGGTTCCGTCATCAAATACGACCGGGCATATCCGACCGCTCAGTGCGGCGACATCCAGTTCGCGACACAGGGAACGACGAAAAGCAGGCCTGATGGCTAACAATTCATCGGGGGAATGAATCACACGATGCGCACGGACTTTCCAGGGCTGGATGACGGGGGATCGTTCATTGAAAGTCAGTTTCATGGCGCACGCGATTCAAGACATATGATCTCTTGTGACTGGTCTTTTGTTAAATAGACACAAGGGGGTGCGATGCGCTCAAGCCCATAGCCATGCGCCACACCTGAAACAGATTGTTTGCCGGTGCCGTGATAAATCACAGTGCGGCCCGCAATCAGGAGCTCAGCGGAAAGATTGCGCCCTGTCCCGTAAATCGCGATCAGCACGGGTAGATCATTGGACGCCGCAGCCACTGGCATACCTGGTGTGACACCAAAGACCTGCCTGCGCGCACTCTCAAGCGCGGCCCGGGATTCAAGGCGCAACAGTTCTTCAACGGTTGAAGAACCTGTAATCGGTATTTCGGGCTTTTTTTCACTTGCAAACATCTGAACAGGTTGCAACAAAAAACCAAACAAAATCAGTTTTCGAAGTGCGTCATACTGAGACGGATTATTGAGCTTTGGATTCATACATATCTCCTATGAGTTCAAAAGTGAGTACGCTGCGATGGATTGCCTGAGGTGCTTGATGATCAACACTCAGCACGACTCTGCGCCAGCGTACTGGCATGTAAAAGCGCTCCAGACTGGCAAAAGACCGCAAGGGAGCTTTAAAAACAAGGGTTCGCTGCGTCCAGTCAGGAAAGACAGAGGGTTTTGCCAAGGGTAGGCCCTGACTGTCCAAAGGCGCTTTGATGGGACTCAATACAGCCTGACCAATCTGGATGTGCTCGTAGGCCACGCCAACTCTTTGTAAATAACTCATCCAGTCCATGCGCATCCAGGGCTGATCCAGATCAAGTGTCGCGACACCCGCGTCAACGCGCCAGATAAACGCGGCGTCTTCCAGAGGACTAAAGTCGGCCTGCCAGCCAATGGGTTTGACTTGTTCGAGATGACTATTCATTGCCAGCCGATGCTGGCGGATAAAACGTGCCGAACAACTCCAACCGTGTCCAGCCGGCTCGCACTGGATTTTTGTCAAACGCCATCCCATTGGTAACAAAGGAATATTCATCCAGCTATCAATCACCGACTTGAGCTGTGAATAGGAATGCCAGACGGTATGCGCCGATTGCTCTCGAAGAGATTGCCGCCATACATTTTCCGTATTGACAGGCAAAGCATCATTGCGCGTGTCGCTTTTGTATAAAAATTGATAGGCTGCAGCTCCACCTGTTACCACGATCGAAAGCATTAAGCACAGCCATTTACGCGCGCCCAGTCGGGAATATCGGACACGCTTTAAAACCGAATCCTCTGCAAGCGCTGCGTTGAGCCAAACAGGCCAATGCGGAGCATCGTGCATGACTTCGCGATGCAACTGCAGAGCGGGAAATCTCTGGCGAATGGGTTCGATCGCATCAAGGGCTTGAGACTCATCAGCATACCAACGGTCCGTGTGAGACAGAACGGTCCCTGCATGGCACACCAGCATCCAGCATGCGCCATCTGTCATCGTCATCAGACAAGCTTGCGCGCCATGCGGGAATTTTTTCGAAAAAATTGCGGCTGCTGAATGTACCGACGGGCTAGCGTTTTTGATGGTTTCTTCGATCCGCACGATCCCTAGCGCGCAGCCGTGTGCATTGCCTGTAAGGACGTAATGTGTTGCGTCCATCATGCGTGCACGCTGCTGACCTAAGTGCTCAGGATGACCGCCAATCAAAGGAGACCAGTCCAGACCAAAAATAATCCGTGCACCCGACACATGTTCGTGGATAAAGTGCATAGCCTCAAAATCCGTCTTCGATCTGTGCGGTCAGGATGATGAGCGTGGCAGTGCGTGACTCCCCTACCCGATCGGCACCTCCGGTAATCAACGGCAAATCTGGTGCGAGACGGGTACGCGAAGACTCCTCGTGCTTTCGATCAAATCCGGAAATCAACATCGCCTGACCGGCTTTGAGTGCAACCTGTTGAACTGTGCCATTACCGTCAATGGTGACTTGTTGAATCTGTACGCGTTGCCCCTGCTCACCAAAGGCGATTGTTTTAAGTGGTTGCGCGACTGTGTTGTCATAGGCAATAGAAAGTAGTATTTGTCCATCCTCCTGAGCATCCGGCATCAACGTCAGGAATGTACCGACCGTCTCTTCTTTCTGGCTGACTGAGGAGGACATCGCACCGTGACCTGACATCAGGGTGCCCGCCGGTGTGGGTACCGTTTTAATTTGATCGATGTATGAAAATGTGGTCCTGATGGCGTGAGTGACGGGTCTGCGATTAAGCGTCAAAACAGGGATACTGGTGTGTCGCAAGACCGTGCCATGTTTTGATAATGCATTGAGTATTATCTGACTCGAACGGACGTCGCGTGCGCCTGCCTGAATTGAAGCCTTAGCCGCGTCAACCCCGACCCCAAGAGCCGGGGTAACCAGACTGGCGGCAAAATTAGCCTGGCTGAGCACAGCATCCCAGTCCAGACCAAACTCCAGATTTTGGTTGGTTGCGATCGTGATTTCCTCGAAAATCAATCTAACCCGACGCGTCATCGCACGATTTTCTTTTTCGATAAATCCAGCGATTGCATCCAATGCATCGGGTGTATCAGTCACCACGACAGTTGTGGACGCGCCGGGTTGGGCCGCAATGATCCCTGCCCGCGTCATGAATGGCTCGATGCGTAGCCTCACCGCCTCAAGTGGATGCTGTTCAGGTGCCTGCAAAGAAGTGCGCGAAGTATTTTCGAAACCGCCCGCCTTATTACCCGGCGAGCGGCCCAACTGGGCATCCGCTTGTGCCGCGAGCGACAACACTCTCACATCAAACACACGTGTTTGCGTTCGAAACAACTCAATCGCGTCCTGGTGATATCGCCAGTGCAACGCGAGTCGGCGCGCAATCGCATCAAGCACTTTAGGCAAGGGTTGAGAGCCGCGTCCCAGATCAGTCTGATAAGGCATTGCCACGACCGGCGTGTGGGAGCTTAATGCCAGACGAGGCATGAAACTTTCCGCAGGCAAAAGTGCCTCTGGTTTGATACGTACGGGTATGCCTGTCGCCTGTGTAATCCGCTCGGCCAAGGTCACCAGGTCTGCCTTACCCCCCCGGTACATAATCGTGGTGTCGACATTTTTCCTTAACGCAGCGGGCAAGCTCACATCACGCGAAAGCGGAATAGACTTGCCAGCCAGCCAGGGACGATTGACGCGTTGGGCATTGGCTCGCGCCTCGCGACTGGTGGTCGATTGCCGAAAATTTTCCTGCTGCGCGCGCGTTTGTTCTTGAACCTGTTTGACTGTGGAGACATGCTCACTGAGTTTCTCTGCCAGCGAGCAGCCTGATAAAACATAGACTGCCAGGACTAACCGCCCCCATCTAAAAATACCGTTCATACGGGCGCTCCCGGAACGTTGGTGCGATCGCATGATTCTGCATACGGCACTACGCGTAAAACCTGATTACTGTAAAAACATGGTTGTAGAGGACGATCAGACAGCTCGGTCGATAAAAGTAATGCCTGCACTGAAGCTACAAAATCATCTGAAAAACTCGCCCCCGCAGAAAGGGGAATATCCACATCCACCCCCCAATGCTCTGGCTGAAAGTGCCATCCACTAATCCCCGACCAACGAACAAGGGCCTGACGCACATGCTGATCCTCAGGCGTCACCACAAATGTGCGTGTAGAGACCGCGACAGTCGGCGCGGGCGTCGAGTCTGCCTGGGTAACCGGTACCTGTTTAGAGGGCACCTGCTTAGCTTGCAGCTGCGTAACGGGATCCCGCGCAGGTGCAATCGTTGCATGATCAATTTGAGGTTGCACACGTCGTGCGTGTGCCTGCTGGCGACCTGCGCGAAAGGAAAGCCTGGTCCATTGGCCTTCGAGGATCGTATAGGGAGCTTGACGTGTGTAGTTCAAGACCTGCTCTTGGCCCTGATGATGTGCGAGGATCGCCGGAATAGTCTGATTAGGATGCCAGTGCAACCATGTGTAACGATTGTCAGAGAACACCTGGAGCGGGGCGACGGCGCGATCACCGGATAATTTCCAGGCAAAATCTAAGCGGCCATCTGGCACGATCGACGAGGTGTGCAACGTATCGGAGTTTGTCTGCCCCGTATACATGGTGCAGCCGTGGGTTAGCCATGCAATGCAAAGCATGCAGCATGCGTGATTGAAATTCATCTGCGATCAGCCGTTTATCAAACAGCTGTTAGCTTGACGCACAGGTCTGATGCAGACAATTGTGCCGCTCACGAATGGATCAAACTAGCGCACAAAAAAAACGGAGCCTCAAGGGCTCCGTTCTAGCTCAGCACATCAAAAAATTACTTTTTCTTTGAATTAGTCTGCGGCTTTGCAGGTATGGCTGGATCCTGCATCAGTGGCTTAGATTCGCTGATCGCGATATTCAGTGCTTGCACAGGTGGTGTCGTGCCACTGAGTGCGGCGTCGAATTCGCGGCTCATGATGGCCTCGACACGCTGGTAGTTTTTAATGCGGAAACCACGGCTGTTCTTTTGGTTGCCATTTTTCATGCTGGCAATCACATTGCGTGCGCCGGGGACTTTGTCGTAAAACGCAACATCGGCGGTACGGAATGCCGCATCTGTCATAGGCAAAAAGCCTGTTTTCTGGTGCCATGCCGCAGCAACGACCGGTTTAGACAAATAAGCCAGGAAAGACATCGTGGCTTTGTTTTCGTCCTTTGAGTGTCCTGATGTGGCCCACAATGCCGAGCCACCAACAAAAGGTGTGCCGGGCTTTTCGGATACCTGTTGGTAGTATGGCAAAGGTGCTACGCCAAATTTTAAACCGCGTGTATCAAGAAACTGACCCAGAACACCCGAACCGGTTGTGACCACTGCGCATTTGTTCTTGGCAAACATCTCGTCGGCTTCGTCGCCGTTTGTGTGCTGGGTAAACAAATCAGAACGTTTCCAGCTCACCATGATCGAGAGGTGACGCATGAATACTGAGTCGAAATTTAGCTCTGGTTGTTGCTTAGCGGCTTCAAGACCGTTATTAGGTGTCACGAACAAGACGTCGTTGATCGGTGCGAGATTTTCCAGATGGATGTTGACCTGCTGGCTGGTACCGTAAGGACAGGTGTAATCCGCTTTGTCGCGCAGCTCAATCAGATGGCCTTGCAATTCGATCCAGGTTGCAGGTGGTTTATTCGCATCCAGACCAGATTTTTTGTAACCATCGATGTTGTAGAACATCAGAGGGATTTCAGCCATGAACGGGAAAGCGAGCAATTGCTGTTTGCTATTGCGCATAAAACCCGTGGTTTGTGGCAAGAACCAGTTCAGATCGGCAATCGGGTACTGTTTGAGCAATTCATGCAGTGGCGTGATTTCTTTGTGCAGCGCCGTCAGTTCTGGCGAACGGTCGTCTTCGATCTGAACGAGATTAGGTTTGCGATTTTCAGCAATGGCTTTTTGTCCTGCCG
>CAIPID010000177.1 GCA_903865015.1 uncultured beta proteobacterium
AAGTTCCGCCCACATCGATACCAATGCGATTCATGTCTTCCCCACGCCTAAAACTCTATGCGCACCGCTCTTTGAGCTTACCTGATAGGTCTGGCTATTTTTTATAATTGATTAGTGACTTTTATTATCTAATCAATAGTCATATCTAGCGATAATTTTGTCAACTCAATTTTTACTAATGAAATTGTTTTGAAAATGCGTATAGTTAGTGAAAATAATTCAACAAAACAATCAGGAGACAATATGAAAATCTGGCATCAGTCGATGACCGAACTGCATGATCTCGGTGCGTATAAAACATCACTTGAAACACATGCAAAAAAAATTCTAGGTGATGCTGTCGATGTAGAGGTACATGGCATGCCCAAAGGCGCTTACCACGGTCACTCGCCAACTGCCGCGCTATCCAATGCATTTGCTCACCATCGCATTCTCGATCCGATATTAGATAATGCAGTACGCGCTGAGCAACAAGGGTTCGATGCATTCATTGTCGGCTCTTACAGCGAGCCATTTATCCGAGAGTTGCGCTCAAGCGTCGATATACCTATCGTATCGATTACGGAAGCAACATTATTAGTGTCCTGCTCGATCGGTCGACTGAGTGCCCCGATCGCCAACGATCCCGGCATTGCATGGATCGTCAGGCAGTCTGTTGAAAGTCACGGATTGAGTCAACGCGTCATCACACCGCGGGCGATCGAACCAGCGCTCAACGAGCCCGAGATGGCAGAGGCGTTTGCTAACCCGGCGATTTTAATTGGATATTTTCAAGCCGCAGCTCGCCGGGCGATCGCAGAAGGCGCGGACGTCATCATTCCTGCCGAAGGCGTGCTGTCAGAGTTTCTCTACAACAACCACATCAATATGATTGATGACGTCCCCGTGCTGGACTCGTTTGGCGTAGTGTGGACCTATGCGCAGATGATGGTTAATCTGCGCACAAATCTTGGACTCTCGGTCAGCCGAAAAATGCACTACCAGCGCAATGATCCTGAGCTGATCACGGCGCTGCTACGCAAGTAACTTGTCTTACTGTCCGCTCAGCCTTTTGCCAAATGAAGAGGCATAGGCCGAGGAACGGAAATTAAGCACAGGATCCGCTGTCGGTGCGATACCATCGCTCATGACAAGCGGATCAAAATTTATTTTTTCACAGTCCGCACCCTTTTGTGGCGTGGCCGAAGTGATCGTCAAGACGCCTGCTTCGATTTTCTTACGCTCGGCGGGCCAGTAAACCGTCGGGTTAGTCTGCTCGTCGCCTGGCTCACCGATCGTCAGAATCATCTTCCAGCGCACGGGGCCTTTGCCTGTTTTAGCAATCAAGTCCTCATCTAGAAAGCGCGGCGGAGCACTTGCCATCTCGGCATCTGTTAGCCGTTTGACTCCGTCTTCTGGCACAAACTGCCATTTGACCAAAGTGGCCTCATTCTTTTGGTTGATGAATTTGAAGGTATGGATACTGAAAAAATCACTGTTCGCATAGCTGACAGGAGGATTGTTCTTAGCCATAAATTCGCCGAGCGGTTTTGCATCTGGATGCGTCTCTCTGAATGCTTTTTGCTTTTCAGGATCAGGCTTGCCTGTAGCGGGGTCAGGCATGTTGGACATGGCCGCATCATAGAAAGTCTGAGGCGTCGCAGCGCTAAATACCGGGACATTCAACATCGTAAAGTGATGGATAGTGTTACCTGGCAAGGCAAACTGGAGTGCCATACCGCGTGGGCTTTTTACACTGTCTGGTGCTTTTGGGTTGCCCCCCGCCAGAGAGAAACGCCCCACGACGGAGATACTTGTGCCTGAGAATAAAGCAGAGCGACTGTACGTCTGCGCCGACTTCGCACCAACGAAATTACCTTTGAAACAAATACCAATAATGTGATTGCGCCGTTCACCGGGCGTGACACCACTGAGCTTTTCGAGTGCACCGACCACTTGATCAGCGGTGGGTGCTTCTGATGTAGGTGCTTGTTGTGCCTGCACCTGCGAGAAACATAACAAACTTGCAGTCAGAACACTCATTTTTGTAATTTGCTGCAGCAACGTTTTAGTCATGTTCAAAACCTTAAATATTGGGTTGATAGCTCAGGCTCACGCATTGGCGCGACGACACTAATTATCGTCAAGATAGCAGACTACAGATGTGGATTGCTATATTATTTAT
>CAIPID010000178.1 GCA_903865015.1 uncultured beta proteobacterium
CATATGAATAAAAATCTACACATAGCACCGGATCCGTTCTGGCATCCACTTTTGTCAGGCTTATTGCTAGGAGTAGTACTGCTCGCGACGTTTGTCATGACGGGTCACGGCCTCGGCGCGACAGGATTTACAACACGCCTCACCGCATGGATCGGCATGGAGTTCGCACCAGTCGCAACCGCAGCCAACGACTATCTGGGTGCGATGATTGAGGATGGACATCCACTGCGTTCATGGATCACCTGGCAAGTCTTGGGGGTTGCCATCGGTGCCCTGCTCTCCGCTTGGTTTGCAGGACGCATTCGTCTGCAAATGGACGGCAAAATTCTTGGCGGCAGTCGTCGTCCCCTCACGGCACTGGCTGGTGGCGTGCTGGCTGGCTTTGGGGCGCGTGTCGCTGCAGGCTGCACGAGCGGCTTGGGTTTGTCGGGTTCAGCCACGCTGTCCATCGCGGGTTTTGTCTTTCTCACTACATTTTTTGGTGCTGGTCTGCTGGCTAGCCGTTTGTTCAAAACAGGAAAAAAATCATGCTGAGCACCGTACTCTCAGGTCTGTTATTAGGTGCCGGTTTCGGTTTTGTGCTGGAACGCGCGGGCTTTGGCAGCCCCTGCAAACTCACCGCGCAATTCAGGCTGACGGACTGGTCCGTATTCAAAGTCATGTTCACCGCGATTGTTGTCGCAGCGGTTGGCTTAATGATTTTTGAAAAAACTGGTGTCATCCAGGTTGAAGACCTGTTTGTTCCCCCTGCATTTCTTGGTGCCGCAGCCTTGGGCGGTGCGTTGGTCGGAGTTGGTTTTGCTGTCGGCGGTTATTGCCCGGGAACCTCAGTGGTCGGTTTTGTATCGGGTCGGATCGACGCGGCAATTTTCCTGCTTGGTCTGCTACTAGGCACTTGGCTTTTTGCAGGTTTCTTTGACAGTCTTGAACCACTGACCGTGTTGGGCGAATACCTCAACGCAGAAACCTTACCCGAAGCATTCAATGTCTCGGATCTCACGATCAACATCATCATGATTCTTGCTGCGATCGGGGTGTTCGCACTAGGCACGTTCATGGAAAAACGCTCCGTCGGGCCTGTCACTGCACAGCAAGCGGTATTCGGCACAGAGTCTACTCACAAAAATACTTGATCACAAAAATCAATCCTACGTTATCTGGAGATTTACATGAATAAAAAATCAACCGTCGCCGCATTCGCACTTGCTATGGCAAGTATCGTCGCCGCACCTGTCGCACGCTCAGCGGATGCGCCTGCCACACCCGCCACCCAAGATGCAGAACAAAAGCCAGCAGGAGATACCTCGAAACAACCGGCGCAAAATCCTTGTGCACCTGACAAGAAAAAGGCATCAAACCCGTGTGGCCCAAGCAAGAAAAAAGTCAGCAATCCATGCGGCCCCTCAAATCCTTGTGGTCCAAAAAAACGCAAGTCAGGCGATTGAACAATAACCGTTTACTTGGATGAACTGACATGGATGATCTGACACAACCGAATGGATTTAACTGAAAAATGTTTACGACAAACAGCGCTGCTCAAGCACGCGAACGCGCTGCAGATACGTTGATGCGTGTTCAGGGAAGTTACGCCTCTCAGGGTAGTACCCTGTGTCAGGCGGCCTTGTGTGGTGCAAAAGAGTTTTTCGTGTGGAGCCATTATCCAAAAAATGACTGTTCAGATGTAAACACGGGCTATGAGTTTTATTACCATGCCCATGAGGCTGCAGATATGCCAGAAGCAGAGCATGGCCATTTTCATCTTTTCAAACGCGATGTCAGTCAGCCCGATACATTCACACACCTGATCGGCATTGCTCTGGATACCAAAGGACTGCCGGTGCGACTGTTCACTACCAATCAGTGGGTGACCGGTGAGTCGATGCAGAAAGCATCAACCTTACAAGCGTATCTAAGGGACTATGCATTTGAAGCCAGGGGGCGTCTGGCGCCGGTCGCCAAATGGATTCAGGCCATGCTGATTTTGTATGCCGAGGAAATCACCTCATTGATACGTAATCGAGATGTTTTGATTCATGCGCAGGTTGCAGCAGGCATTAAAAAAAACAGCTTTCTCGAAGACCGATCACTGCATTGCCTGACTTCTTGTCAGATTAATTTGCTTGAAAAACTTTCTTTACCATCACGCCCTACGTTCAACTCACAAGAGGCATAATTTATGAAGATTTCTAAACTTTTTGTCACCGTATCGCTCAGTGCATTGACCACTATCGCACAGGCCTTGACACTGCCCTCATCCGTCGTGGATGCTGACTGGCTTGCCAAAAACAAAGCCGAAGTACAGATCGTCGAAGTCACAAGTGACGTCGCCTCTTTTCTTCGCAAACCAGAAATTGAAACGGATCAAAAAACAGGTAAAAAAGTATTAGCCGAAGTCGGTGGTCACATCCAAGGTTCTGCACTGATTGACTTTACAAAAGTACGTGCAGAGAAAACAATTGAAGCCAAAAAGGTCAAATACCTGATTCCTGAAAAAGTTGACTTTGAAAAACTGGTTCAAACTGCAGGCATCAACTCCGGCAAACCAATCGTTTTGGTTCCAATCGGCCTTGATATTGCCGATGTCGATGAGGCCTTACGCGTTCTGTGGCAATTCAAAGTGTATGGCGAGCGAAACATTGCCGTACTGGATGGGGGCTTAGCAGGCTGGCTGATGGACGGCAAAGAAGTCTCTACTGAAAAAAGTAATTTGAAAACTGGAGATTGGCTGGCAACAGACTACCGTAAAGAGCTGGTCGCCACCTCTGAAGAGGTCGCTAGCGCCTCAACATCCAGCAAAATTGAATTGATCGACTCACGTCCACCCTCACAATTTTTTGGCGTGACAAAACGAGATTACGTCAATGGTTTTGGACATATTGCGGGTGCAAAAGATTTCGCTCCCGAATTACTGACTCGCTCTAAAAATGGCGCCTTGTACTTTTTGAACAAAAAAACCTATGAAGCGCTGTTAGCAGAAAGTGGAATCAAACCTTCTGCGCCGGCGATTAGCTATTGCAATAGTGGCCATTTTGCTGCGGGATCTTGGTTTGTCGCCGCAGAAATTGTCGGTAATCCTTCTGTCAAACTTTACGATGGTTCGCTCCATTTATGGACAATCGAAGGCCGACCACTAGTTAGCGTTCCGCTTTAAGGGAAAACACCTAAACAAGTTGCTGGAATGAGGAGCCTCGCGGTATGCGGGGCTTTTTTGTGCTTTCTTGAGACACAAATTAAGTTTCACGTAAGTATTGTGTCAGACCCCCGTCAGCATGTAACACTAAAGTTCTACCCAGTTCTGATCATTCCATGATCGGTTCACAAAAATAATCAATATCCAGTTCGTTCAATCAGGAGACACATCCATGACGACAGCCACAGCGGGTAAGGTGCATCCAGCGCCACGCCCAATGACCAAAGAAGAGCGGAAAGTTATTTTCGCCTCTTCACTCGGAACCGTATTTGAGTGGTATGACTTTTATCTGTACGGCTCACTTGCCGCCATTATTGCTTCGCATTTCTTCTCCGCTGTTAATCCGACTGCCGCATTCATTTTTGCGTTGATGGCTTTTGCTGCGGGTTTTGCTGTGCGTCCGTTTGGTGCCATCGTATTCGGCCGTCTGGGTGACCTGGTTGGTCGTAAACATACATTCCTGATCACGATTCTGATCATGGGTGCTTCGACATTCTTTGTTGGCATCCTGCCAAGCTATGACACCATTGGTATGACAGCTCCTGTCCTGCTGATCGTCTTGCGTCTGGCACAAGGCCTGGCGCTTGGTGGTGAGTATGGCGGTGCGGCGACATATGTTGCTGAGCACGCGCCTCACGGCAAGCGTGGTGCTTACACCAGCTGGATCCAGACAACAGCGACACTGGGTTTGTTTCTGTCACTGCTGGTTATCCTGGGTGTCCGAACAGCGATTGGTGAAGAAGCCTTCAAACTCTGGGGCTGGCGCATTCCTTTCCTCGTCTCTGTCGTGCTCTTAGGTGTTTCAGTGTGGATCCGTTTGCAACTGAACGAGTCACCCGCATTCAAGCGCATGAAAGAGGAAGGCAAGACTTCAAAGGCACCTCTGAAAGAGTCTTTTGGCCAGTGGAGCAACCTCAAAATCGTACTGCTTGCTTTGTTTGGTCTGACAGCTGGTCAAGCTGTGGTCTGGTACACGGGTCAGTTCTATGCGCTGTTCTTCCTAACGCAGACACTGAAAGTTGACAACAACCTCGCTAATATCCTGATTGCTGTCGCGCTGCTGATTGGCACACCTTTCTTCGTGATTTTCGGCATGCTCTCCGACAAAATCGGTCGCAAAGTCATCATCATGGGTGGTTGCCTCATCGCTGCGTTGACATATTTCCCTGTGTTTAAAGCAATCACACATTACGCAAACCCCGCACTCGAAGCTGCTCAGGCATCTGCTCCAGTATCTGTAGTCGCGGATCCAGGCAAATGCTCATTCCAGTTCAACCCCGTTGGTACTGCTGCGTTCACAAGCTCATGCGACGTAGTCAAGTCGTTCCTGGCTAAAAACTCAGTGAACTACAAGAACGAGGTTGCTCCTGCTGGTACTGTCGCCAAGGTCAAGATTGGTTCGACAGAAATTACATCCTTTGAAGGTGGTGCACTCTCAGCCGCAGACTTTAAAGCAGCCAGTGCAAAACTTGAAAAAGAGATGACTGCGGCGATTCGCGCAGCAGGCTATCCTGCCAGCGCCGATACCACAAAAATGAACAACGTCATGGTTGTAGCATTGCTAACATTCCTGGTGATCCTGGTCACGATGGTATATGGTCCGATCGCTGCGATGCTGGTTGAGCTATTCCCCACCAAGATCCGTTACACCTCGATGAGCTTGCCTTATCACATTGGTAATGGCTGGTTCGGCGGTTTCTTGCCTACAGTGGCCTTTGCGGTAGTTGCGACAACTGGCAATATTTATGACGGCCTCTGGTACCCGATCATCATTGCGGTGATGACCCTGGTGATTGGTACGCTGTTTATCAAAGACACACGTCACGTCGATATTCACGACTAAGACTGATTGTTCCCCCGCCGGCTGGGACTGCTGCGCCCAACTGGCTTTTTAAAGCTCCTTCGGGAGCTTTTTTTTTATGTCCTGAAAAAAGACAGTGAATAGCCGGAGTAATTAATGACCCATAGCAAACTTGCGTTTAAGTAAGCGCATCAAACTCCCGAGCACTGGGATTTTTTCGTACAACTCCTCGGCCACATCCCAGTAATCACGATGCACAGCAATGCGTCCCTCTGCATTTAAAACAAAATGCGTACAACCTTGTATCAGCATTGAATGTCCACGAATTTTAAAAAGAAAATCCCATGAGATAAAGGCTTGCATATCCTGTACGACTGTATTGGTAATGACAAAACGGGGCGTTTCAAGCGTATCAAACATGTGTTGATACACTTTAGTCACATGTTCCAAACCGGTGATGTTATTGAATGGATCACGAAAACGTGCATCAGCGCTGTAAATTGAACCAACTTGCCCGAGTGTTTCTCGGGTTAAGGTTTCGAACCAGTAGATAATTTGTTTGAATCGCTTCTGTGCATCGTTATTCTGCAAACCCATTATCTGAAAATCTTCTTGCATAAAGCACTCTCTCACATTTTTGTCAGACGATGCAACAATGCAAACCTTAAACTATCAGGTACCCGTGCAATCCATCTCAGCACATTGGCAAAACCACGCGGAAAGCGAATTTCAAACCGCCCCTGTTCAAAACCTGTCATGATGGCTTGCGCGGCCTGCTCTGGAGTCATCAACCCTGGCATTTCAAAATCATTGACTGCAGTCATGGGCGTTTTTACAAAGCCAGGATTAATGAGGTATACCGCCAGCCCCCTAGGTGCCAATTCGAAATAAAGTGTTTGGGCCAGATTGTTTAATGCCGCCTTGGTTGCACCATAAATTAATGCGCGTGGTAATCCTGTGTAAGCAGAAATACTAGCGATCATGGCGATACCGCCTACGCCTTGAGTTAATAATTGTGGAACGATCACGGAAAGTCCGCGATACATGCTGACCACATTCAAGTCAAAACTTTTTTCGACCTGAGCAAGATCTATTTCCCAGCTATGCGTCGGGTCGTAACGCGCCGCGCCCATCACCACCAAATCTATGCCGCCAAGATGCTCGAGCGTTTGATGCAAGGCAAGCGGCCATGCTCGGCTATCCGTCACATCAAACGCTACGCATTGCGCATGAGGATATCCCGCTGCGATCACCTGTAATTGCTCGGCACGACGCGCGGACAACACAACATGCGCGCCGCTTGCGAGCAAGCGGCGCGCTAACGCAGCACCGATACCGCTTGAGGCCCCGACTAGCCAGACACGTTTTCCCGACCAGTCTGCAATCGGAGTGTTAAGCGGGCGAATCACGAAGGGCTACCTGGAACACGTTTACGAAAAAACAGCGTGACCTCTCCCAGGTCAAAGCCAAACTTCGACATGGTTGAGCGGTTCATCATGGACTGATCGTCCATTTGCCACATCCAGTCATCAAAATTCACAAGGTACTCGCGGCCGTCAACCGGCAATCTCAGGACATACGTCCATCTCAACGCATTACCCGAGATACGACCGGTGGCCACGCCAACAACATCGTCGGCCGTACCTTGCCAGCTACCGTCTGGCTGGCGTTTCAGCGTCCAGACGCGGCGTTGTTTCTCACCATCTGAATACGTAAAGTGCTCATCAAGCGTACCCTCGTCTTTAGTTTTCCAGCTTGCCTCAATCTCGACATGAAAACGTCTGGCGACTTCGCCACTGCGTTTTTGAAACATTCCCCACGCATCGATGGTGCCATTAAAAAAACTCGCCATTTCAAGAGTGGGCTTTTCAGCAGCGTAATGCTCGACATCTACATGACCACATGCTGCGAGCAATGCCGTCATTGCAGAAGTAAATAGAGTTTTGAGTTTCATGATGATGCCTTTCGGGTGAATACCCGGGAGAAAAACTGAGCTTCGAACTTTGGCAGTAGCGCCAAAGTCGCAAGTGCTTTAAATACCATCGGCAAAAAAACATACAACAAGATCAGCGCACCTGCAGTAGCGGGCTGGCCAGGTTGATAATCAAATAGTTTTAAGCCGGGCAGCGCCATACCTGCAGCCACGGCAAGCGCGAATTTCCCGATCAATACCCATATGCCAAAATACAGCCCCGTACTCTGGCGGTGGCCTTTAGGAATCGCGTCAGCCAGCATCGCCGGTGGCAGAGCAACATCGGCACCTAACGCCGCACCTGCAACCAGACAGACCGCACCATAAAACAAACCATCACCCGCACCGACCCAGCCAGAGCAAAGCAAGGCGAGCACGGCAAGGCACGTCCCTGCAAGCCAGGCACGCGCTTTACCAATCCGATCGGATAGCGCCACCCAGAGCGGTAAAGTCAACATGCCGGACAGAAAATAAAGACCTAAAAACCACCCTGCCCGGTCTGGCATCTGCACAACGTCGTCGATATAAAACAGCACTAGTGTTGCAGGGATCGCCACCGCAATCGCATTAAACAGATAAAACCACATCACGCGACGCACGCCTTTGGGCGCCAAAGCATTGCGCCAACCTTCCAAGCCCTTTCCGATCGCAATTTTTGGTCGAGGAGATAGCCATAATGTTGCGATCAAGCCAATCACCAACAACGCAACAAACACCCACGAAAAAATCTGATACCCAGCACGTGCGCCCAGATCACTGACCCAAAATCCAGGAAGTACGGACGCCACGACCACACCGACCAAACCAAATGCTTCGCGCCACGCGGTGACGCGCGAGCGCGCATCAACGTCATCCGTCAATCTCGCACCCCATGTCAGATAGCAGATATTAATGAGACTATGCGCGGCATAAACAACGATCAGAGAAATCGCCAGCCACAATATCAAACCCAATTCGCTCCACAATGGCGGAGCAAACAACATGACAAAACCTATCGCAAGTACCGCAGTCGAGATCACCATCAAGACCGACCAGCCGTGCTTTTTTCTTTGTAGCAAATCAACCAGACGCCCAATGAGTGGGTCTTGGGCGGTATCAAGCAGACGGGTAAGGAACAGCACAACACCCAATGCAGCCAAATCAATCCCTAGCGCATCGCCGTAAAACTTAGGCGAAATCATATAAATAGGCAGCATCGCCATCGCCATTGGCAAACTCAGCGCAGCGTAGCACGCAAGACTCAATCGTTTCATTTTGTCTGGCCTATCAGTGCGCTTCGTAACGCCGGCTCACTGGTACGCGTATCAAGCCAGATCGAGAAAAAAATCTCTGATAATGCATTATCAAGTTCGCCGGTCTTTTGATTTTGATAAAAAAACTCCGATCCATTTCCAGGCGTATACACACCTGTCAGGGTGTCGCCTTGCTTGACGTCCGACAACACACCGGCGAGCTGTTCGCGCCACTGAGGGTACTCATCAACAGGATGCCCAAGTTTTTTCATTTCTGTCAGGCTTGCGTCCAGTAACCTATCGCGCGCAATGTCGCGTGAATACGTTAACGTCAAAACGAAAGGTGCGTTTTTATTGAAGCGCCCTTCAGGTGCCCAGAGCTGCGCGCGATAAATTGAAAATCCAAATCGCGTGAACTCAACAGCCGGTGCAACGGCAAGCGCACCCGGCATGAGGGGATGCGACTCGAACGCCAGCGACACACCTGCAAGTTGAAACATCACTAACAGGCTAGAAATCAATATTTTGCGCATAAGGTCCATTGCTTGACGTCCGTTCGCGCTTCCCGGAACCCGGCCTCACAATAAGCAAGATACATTCTCCAGATACGAATAAACGCATCATCGAACCCCTGCTCCCTGATAGCAGATATATGCTGTTCAAACTGTTGTGCCCAACGCTTCATGGTTTCCGCATAATCTAAACCAATCGATTTGACATCCATCGCGCGAAGTCCGACGCGTTCACACTCATGCGCAAAGCGTTTGGGACTGGGTAGCATTCCACCAGGAAAGATATATTGCTGTATAAAGTCGGTGCCATCGCGATAAGCTTCAAAATGCGCGTCTGCGATGTCGATTGTTTGTACAACAATACGGCCACCTGGTTTGAGGCAACGCGCAAGTGTTTGGAAATAACTGTGCCAGTGCAGTAGGCCGACCGCCTCGAACATTTCAATCGAAACGATGTGATCATAGGCACCTGTGGCGTCGCGGTAATCTTGCAGCAGCAAACCCACTCGATCCGACAAGCCCGCATTGTGCATGCGGTTACGCGCCCACTCTAGCTGGGCGTCTGACAAAGTGATCCCAACGACGTTCAGACCTCGAAGCGCCGCGCGCTCAGCGAAACCACCCCAACCACAACCGACTTCGAGAATGGTCTGGCCAGGCTTTGCATTAAGCTGATCAAGAATGCGGTCATACTTGGCATGTTGAGCGCACTCAAGCGAACGGCTCAAGTCCTGATCAAAAATTCCTGCGGAGTAGCTCATCGACGGATCCAACCACAACCGGTAAAAATCGTTACCCAAATCGTAGTGACTCAAAATATTCCGACGACTACCCCGACGGCTGTTGTCGCGTAACACCCAATGTTTAAGGCGCTTTACGAGCAGTGCCCACCAGTGGCCATTTACAGCGTCCGTTAACTTGTCATTACGCATGGCAAGCGTAAAGAGTGACAAGAGGTCGTGACAATCCACCCAGCCACGTCTAAGCGCTTCTGCGAAACCAACATCACCCTGACGCATAATCAATCCGCAAGCGCGCCAATCCTGAATTTTTAATTCTGCATGTGGCAACTCACCCAAGAGCCCTAGAGTTATCGAAGATCCTTGTGGATCGGTTAACGTTAAGGATCCCGTGGAAATTTTACTCAGCATATTCACAAATAATCTGGCAGACCAAGGCATGCCTTGCATAGACGCCAATCGAGGCTGACCGTTCAGATTCATTGCTCAACCTTCTTATCAGTGGTGAGTTCTTGTTCAGGCAAAGCCGGCACAGAATGATATCGTGCCCCTTTGCGCCATAATTTGAAAGCTTGGATATGAATACGTAGCATCACCCCAATTGTCATCATCGGCATGGAGAGGACAGAGGCCATTAAACGATGCGTTGTCAATTCTTTTGACTGCGTCACGATTGCTGTGCGCAAAAGTGGCTCGGGTAAATCAGGGGTGTCGTGATAATTAATCGATACGCGTTGATGTCCAAAACGATCCGTCATAGTAAAGCGATAAAGCCCAACTACATCACAAAAGGGAGAGACATGAAAAACTTTCACACATTCAAGTTCTGTCTCGTCACCAATCGGACACAAGGATTGGGCGTTCAATAAATACTGATGCTTTTGACCAAAGGTATTATTAACCTCTGCCAGCAATGCGCGCAAATTGTCCTCTTTGTCATGTATGAACCAGAAACTCACAGGATTGAATACATAGCCAAAGACACGCGGAAAACACTGCAGCGTGACCGAGCCCACCTCAAACTGCAACGCTGATTGCGCAAGCTTACTTTTAATCCACGCATACAAATCTGAACCATCACACGCGCCATGGTCTGCAGACCAAAAGCTGACGAGTCGAGCGCGCTCCACCCCGAACAACCAAGAGTTATAGCTCAGCAGTAGTTGAGGCTGATCAATGCGCAGGCGTAGACAAAAAACCCGATATACAAATCGATGAATAAATGGACGCAGTCGCGCATGCATCACCCTACCCTGACAAAGCTCGATGGCGTCCTCAGTCATACACGGCATTCCAGGGAGGTGCGACGCCGAAGTCACGCACTACACGTAGCGCAGCCCTCAATCCATCCTCATGAAAACCATACCCCGCCCAAGCGCCACAGAACCACGTATTTTGATTGCCCTGTATTGAGAACATCTTTTTTTGTGACTGCGCAGCACGCATGTCCAGAACAGGATGTTCGTAATCGAATTCCTGAATGACATGCGCAGGATCGGGTAACCGATGCGGATTCAGTGTCACGATCACTGGAGATTTAAATGGAAGGGGCTGCAACTGATTGAGCAGATAGCTCACGGCTACGGGACGCTCAGCACCTTGACCAGAAGCTGCCATGTAATTCCAGGCGGACCAGACTTTTTTACGACGGGGCAACAAAGTGATGTCAGTGTGTAATACCGCGCGATTAGGCTGATAACGAAAACTACTCAAAACGTCGCGCTCGCTCGGCGATGCATCCAGCATTTGTAGCGCAGTCGGCGCGTGACAGGCAAAGATCACCGCATCAAAACTTTCTGCGCCTAGTGCAGAGTCGATCGTTACAGATCCTGCCGTCCTCGTCACGCGTTGCACGGGGCAATTCAGGCGCGCATCAGGAATCTTTTTGAGCATGGCTTTAACATACTCACGCGAACCACCTAAAACTGTTTTCCACTTAGGGCGATTTTCGATTTGAAGCAGTCTGTGATTCAAACAGAAAGCGAGAAAGTTTTCTGCCGGGAAATCCAGAATATCTTGAACAGTCGATGACCATATCGCTGCAGCCATTGGTAATAAATACCAGTCTTGCATGGCTTGTCCAAATTGTTCTTTTTCTAGCAATTGGGCCAGTGTGCAAGGTGAATGTCGAACTTGGACAAGATATTGCTGAGCATTTCGATTAAATCGCACAATGTCGCGCAACATATTCAAAAATTTAGGCCGCAGCATATTACTGCGCTGTGCAAACACGGTATCCAGATTGGTGCCTGCCCATTCAACATCAGGGTTCTCTATCGAGACGCCAAAAGACATATCCGTGGCGTGCACCGCAACACCTAAATGCGCAAAAAGTTGAATCAAATTTGGATAGGTCAGATCGTTATGAACTAAAAAACCCGTATCGACAGGACTAGTAATCCCCTCAAGCGTGACATCTACCGTGTTGGAATGTCCACCAAAATAATCTGCGGATTCAAACAAGGTCACATTGTATCGATCAGCCAGCAACCAGGAACAGGACAAGCCAGCAATGCCCGCGCCGATCACGGCGATGCGGCTACCGGCCTGCATCATCGCCCAACAACAACGCACGCAACGTTGTGCTCCGTGTCTCAGGATCTAACCATATAGCAGCAAAGCCTTCTGCAAATACGGGATCATTGATTTCGCCAAGGAAATCTGTAGCAGAATAAAATTTCACTCCGGTGCCTGGAATAAAATATCCCACCAAACGATCATCGAGTGCGACATCGGGAACGATGCCTATCAATGCGTCTGACCACGATTGCAGAGCCTCCGCAGAAGGATTTCTCAGGCGCTTTATCTCATCCATTGAGGCCGACACAATCATTTCCGCAGGCAAAGTGCGTAAATAACAAAGATCCAGAATAAACGGTTCGCGTAGATCGTAGCGAGCGCCAGAAATAAATAAACGCGCACGGTAAAGTTTAAATACCGTCCAGCTGAAAACACCCTCGCCAGAAAATGTCCAGGTGCGCGGGTCATCATTAAGTAGGCTTGAGGGCAGTAGGTCGTTTGTTGAGGTATTCAAAGATTTATCATCAAAAATGAAGTTGGGAATACTTGCTTACTTTCAAAAATTTGCAGTTTTGTTATTTTCACACGAAACGGTTCAAATTGCGACCAATCAGTAATAATATATACTAACAAGTCACAATCCTGATACGGATCGCATTGAATGCCTAGCACTCAAATAAAAAAACTCTCCTTTAAACAGCAGCAACTTCAGCTCAGAGAAAACGCGATTCTCGATGCAGTCAACAAACTGCTCGCTAAAAAAGGCTTTGACCTCATGACAATGGATGAGGTTGCTGCTGAAGTCGGTATTGCTAAAGCAAGTCTTTACAAGCACTTTGAATCCAAAGAAGTCCTGTCAGCAGCATCAATGACGCGACTCATGGAACAAACGATCGCTGTCGCCGAAAGCTTGCCATCATCATTGCCTCCTCTCGACAAACTTCAATCAATTGTCAGGTGGGCGATTCAGACCCACCTAGGGGGCACCATGCCGCTACTGCCCTCGACACGGTCAAACATCCAGCTGGCTTTACTCGCCTATCCACCCTATATTGAAAAACTCAGCACACTCACTGAACATTTGGGCGCCTGGATTGGTGCCGCGCAAGACAACGGGACGCTTTCAAAGACATTACCAGGAGAAGTCATCCTATACACAGTTTTTGCAAGATCTTGCGACCCCGTTGCGGATTTTTTAAAGATGGGCGGCGCGTTCTCTGATTCTGAAATCGTTGATTTACTGATTCAAACCTGCTTTCATGGGATGACAGGATGATCTGGCGCCGATCCCCCATAAAGGTACTTGCATCAGCTAGAATCGATTTCTTTTTTGTGGGCGTCATATGTGGTTTAAGAATCTGAAAATATATCGCCTGGCATCCTCATGGAATCAAACGCCAGATCAGCTAGACGCCCTCCTCGCCAAAGAGGCTTTTGTCTCCGCAGGCGCCGGTGCCCCGCTTTCTGTTGGCTGGGTTCCACCTCGCGAACAAGATGCGCGCTTTGCATATAGTGTGGACCGACAGATTCTTTGCGCGCACCGCACAGAAAAAAAACTCCTGCCTGCGACTGTCATCAATCAATTCGTTAAAGTGCGCGCCATCGAGCTCGAAGAGCAGCAAGGCTTCAAACCTGGTCGCAAACAAATGCGTGACCTGAAAGAAGAAGTCACCAATTCACTATTACCGCGAGCCTTCAGTTTGCAACGCGACACACTCGTATGGATTGATCCAGTTAATCACTGGCTCGTCATTGATACCGCATCGACCTCTAAAGCAGAAGAAATCCTCTCTGCACTCGGCAAGGCGATTTATCCTTTCCCGGTCGAACCTATCCAAGTCACCATTAGCCCAGGTGCGGCCATGACGGACTGGATTATCAGTGGACAGGCTGCGCCTAACTTCTCAATCGACCAGGATGCCGAATTGCGCGCAGGCGGGGACAAAGCGGCTGTTGTTCGCTATGTAAAACACGCTTTGGACAGCGATGAAATCCAGAAACATGTGCAAGGCGGCAAGCAGTGCTCGCGTCTCGCGCTCACTTTCAATGACCGAGTGTCATTTGTACTGAACGAGTCTCTCGATATCAAGCGCGTAACAGCGCTGGACATCCTGGACGAAACAGACAGTCAGATGGCGGCTAATGAAAATGAAAAATTCGATGGCGATTTCACGCTGATGTGCGCAGAGCTTAATTTATTGCTGGCAAACTTACTCGACGCACTCGAAGAAAAAGTCGTCACTGCCAAGGCTGCG
>CAIPID010000179.1 GCA_903865015.1 uncultured beta proteobacterium
CCAGCCTCCTGCTGCAGGTGGAATTTTCAAACAACAACGCCTCGCTGACACCCTGAAAGTGATCGCCAAAGATGGTTGCGAGTCGTTCTATCGCGGCAAACTGGCCAAAAGTCTCGCAGCCGAATTAGCGCAGGCAGGCAGCCCGCTGACGCTTGCTGACTTGAATGCACATCAGGCAAAACTGGTCGATCCGCTCACCACCACGTTTGGTCAATCAAAACTATTCAACATGGTGCCACCCTCTCAAGGGTTGGTATCCCTATTGATTCTTGGCATCATGGATCGTATTCAGGGCTGGGATCAAGACCCTGAGGGCGCAGCATTCATCCACGCGCAAGTAGAGGCCACCAAGCTGGCTTTCAGTATCCGCGACCAGTATTTGACAGACCCTGCGTTCATGAAAATCGCGCCGCAGGATTTATTGTCCTCGGCACGCATTGATGCGCTGGCAGAACAACTCAATACCGAGCAAGCAGCTCCGTGGGGTAAGAAAACATCTCCCGGAGATACGATCTGGATGGGCGCCATTGATCAAAACGGTATTTCAGTATCTTTTATCCAGAGTATTTATCATGAGTTTGGCTCAGGTGTTGTTTTACCAACATCAGGTGTCAACTGGCAAAACCGTGGTTGTAGTTTTTCGCTCAACCCTGAGCACATCAATACGCTCGAGCCGGGCAAAAAACCCTTTCACACACTCAACCCTGCCATGGCACAACGCGCCGACGGGGGAACGATGGTGTATGGAACGATGGGGGGTGATGGGCAGCCGCAGACTCAAGCGACGATCTTTAATCGCGTTGAACGTTTTGGCGATGATCCACAACAAGCGATTGAACGACCACGCTGGTTGCTCGGTCGTACCTGGGGTCAGTCAAGTGATTCGCTTAAACTTGAAAGTCGGTTTAGTGAAAGCACTTTGCAACAACTCCGCGCTCTGGGTCACGAGGTCGAAACAATCGGCGCCTATGACGAGGCTGTCGGTCATGCAGGTATGCTTATTCGCCATCCGAATGGCGTACTGGAGGGTGGTTACGATCCACGTTCAAACGGAGCAGTTGCTTCGTTTTAACGTCTCGATGCCAATCCAGGTTTAATAGCTGGGTGGGTTCAATACAATGGCTTTGATCATCAACAGATCAAAGCCACTTTTGCATAAAAAGAGCCTGTCCGGTCTCAGTACTCAACGCATATTGCTCAAAACCAAAGTGCTGATAAGAACGTTGCGCAATATGATTGCCACTCAGCACCTCAAGGGTGAGCTTGCAGCATCCCATCTCCATTGCATGTTTTTCCAGCGCATCGAGTAGTGCCTGCCCGACACCCTGACCTCTATACGCGGCAACGACAGCAATGTCATGCACATTCATCAACGGCCGCGCCTTGAATGTGGAGTACCCCTTAAACGCATTCAATAAACCAGCAGGTTTGTTATCTACATAAGCAATCCAGCTCACCGCTCCTGGGTGAATTGCCAGATCCGTGCATAAACGCGCTTTAACCTGCTCATTCAAAGCCTCTGAGCCACCCATCGGATCTCTCGCATACATGTCCAGTAAGCCGACTAAGGCTGCCGCATCAGCACGATCAAGATAATCCACTTTTTTAACTAGAATTTTATTTGACACTTGGAAACCTCTTATGTTGCTGCGCAGCAATTCCGCCACATCCAAAGGTCGATGTTATAACAATCCATCTGAAAATTTCATTTGGGGTGTTGCCATACAAACACTCTGCCAAAAAAACTAAAGGTTGATCATGGCTGAACCACTGCCACTCGCTGGTATTCGCGTTGTTGAATTCACCCACATGGTGATGGGCCCTACTTGCGGGATGATCCTCGCGGACCTCGGCGCAGAGGTCATCAAAGTCGAACCCCTCGCGGGTGACAATACCCGCAAGCTGCTGGGCTCTGGCGCAGGATTTTTTCCAATGTTCAACCGCAATAAGAAAAGCATTGCGGTTGATGTAAAAGACCCTAGAGGTCGTGAAATTATTCTGAAACTCGTCGCGGGTGCGGACGTATTTAGCGAGAACTTTAAGGGCGGAACAATGGATCGTTTGGGCTTCAGTTATGAGGCGCTCTCCAAACTCAACCCGACACTAATCTATGTCTCGCACAAAGGATTTCTGCCCGGCCCCTACGACCATCGCACAGCATTAGACGAGGTCGTGCAAATGATGGGCGGGTTAGCCTATATGACGGGCCCGGAAGGTCGTCCGTTGCGCGCAGGCACAAGTGTCAACGACATCATGGGCGGAATGTTTGGTGCGATTGGCGTGCTTGCATCGCTGCAGCAACGTGCACGTACGGGCAAAGGCGGCGAGGTGGCGAGTGCTTTGTTTGAAAACAATGTCTTTCTAGTCGCGCAGCACATGATGCAGTATGCCGTGACAGGTGTTGCAGCCAACCCGATGCCAGAACGCATCAGTGCCTGGGCCGTTTATGACGTATTTAAAGTCAAAGATGACGAGCAGATCTTTTTGTCTGCCGTCAGCGATACCCAGTGGGCTATTTTGTGCAAAGAATTTGGCTTTGATGACCTGAGAGATGATCCTCGCCTGGTCACCAACAACGATCGCGTCAAATTACGTGACTGGTTGATCCCGGTGCTGCGCGAGCGTTTTAAACCCTTCAGCGCAAACGAGCTAAGTCAGCGGTTTGAAAAAACCGGTCTGCCTTACGCACCAATCACCCGGCCGCAGGATCTGTTTGATGATCCTCATCTGCTTGCGACGGGTGGTTTGACTCCTGTGACGGTTGCAGCGGACAACACCGGGGCAGGACGTGAAATTCAAACACGTGTCGCGCTTCTTCCACTAGCGCTCAATGGCGAACGTCTACAGCTGCGCAGCAATCCACCAAAACTGGGCGCCGATACGATCGAACTCTTACAATCGATTGGTTACAGCGAGGACGCGATAGAACAACTTAAAGTCGATGGTGTGATCGGTACACAAGAATGATGACAATGGCTGGCTTGCGTCCCTGTAATGTGCTTACATCTCGTTTACGTGGATGGATACAGCTCCTACCAGGCATGTTGCTGGCCCTGATGCTTGGACAAGCCCAGGCGCAAGATAACTGGCCGGCTCACGCCATCAGATTTATCGTCCCCTACACCCCCGGGGGAGGTACAGATGTCGTGAGTCGAAACCTCACGGACAAGATGTCCCGCGATACAAAATGGACCTTTGTCATTGAAAACAAGCCTGGTGTAGGGGGCAATATTGGCTTGGATCAGATCGCAAAGGCCCAACCCGATGGCTACACTATTGGTATGGGTCAGACATCAAACTTGGCAATCAATCCGGCCATCATGCCTGCGATGCCCTTTCAGGCCGCGAAAGATTTCAGTCCGATCGCATTGATCGCCCAGGTACCGATGTTGCTCGTCGTCCCTGCACAATCTGAGATTCGATCGATGGATGATCTGATCAGCAAAGCGCGAAACAGCACCACAGAATTACGGCAAGCCGTCGCTGCACTTGGGACCGTGGGTCATCTAGCCGGGGAGTTACTTGCGCAACAAGCAAAATACAAAGTGCTGATCGTGCCCTACAAGGGCGCGTCGCCCGCGCTGACCGACTTGATCGGCGGACAAACGGATTTCATGATGGCTACGCCGCAAGGCATCTTGCCACTTGTTCAATCAGGCAAGCTGCGTGTGCTCGCGGTAACGTCTGCCAAACGATTGAATATGTTCCCGGAAGTACCAACTATTGCAGAATCTGGTTTTCCCGGATTCGAAGCCGTCGACTGGAAAGTCGTCGTTGGCCCAGCCGGGTTATCACAAGAAAAAATTCAACGATTCAACCAAAGTATTAACCAGGCGCTGAAAAATCCTGTGTTGATTGAACAATTAGAAGCAGAAGGTAGCATTGCTATTGGCGGCAGTTCCGAACAGGCTCGCAACTACATTGCCAGCGAGCAACGTCAATGGGCTAAATTAATTCAAGAAAGCGGCCTCAAATTCTGATGAAAACAGAAAATCTGCTACAAATAGATTTAGGTACATAAAGATAAAAAGATAAAAAAACTAAGGAGACAGCCCTATGCAACACCTCACCATGCAACGCCTATTTACCGCAGCACTGTCGTGTTTTGTTCTGACGCTAAGCGCTCAAAGCTCTGCGCAAACACAGCAAAGCAACAACAAGCCCATCACGATCATTGTGCCGTTCGCTACAGGAGGGGCAACCGATATCGTGGCCAGACTCGTCGCACAGCAACTCGGCAGTCGTACCAATACTCCTGTCATCGTTGAAAACAAACTCGGCGGCGGCGGCGTGGTCGGTCGCAATGCTGCCGCGCGTGCGGCACCTGACGGCACGACGCTACTGACAATGGACATGTCCTACTCAACAGCCGCAGGACTCACACCAAACCTACCCTACGACCCAAAGACTGCGTTTGTCCCGATCACCATGGCGGTCTCCGTACCGCACGTGCTGGTGGTGAATCCAAACGTACCCGCGAAAAACATGAAAGAGTTGATCGCTCTGGCTAAAGCGCAACCTGACAAATTGAACTTTGGTTCGGGTGGCATTGGCACGAATACGCATCTGGGTGGCGAGTTATTCAAAAGTCTCACGGGGGTTTCGGTCGTCCATGTACCTTACAAAGGCGCAGGCGCGGTACTGGCCGATCTGATGGCTGGGCAAGTACAGATATTGGTGAGTACGGTGACA